>JAKQWJ010000091.1 GCA_029562045.1 Spirochaetota bacterium
CTGATCAAGCCGCTCACCCTGCAGGTGCTGGACATGTCCCTGGCGGGGCGCAGGGGGGTCTCCTCCAACGGCCTGTACCACAGCCCCGGCAGCTCCGGCAACCTTCCCACCGGGGAAGGCTACATCGCCCCGGTGGAGGGCACCGCCGAGGGGACGGTCGTCATCGACGGCTCCCTGGGGGGGCTGGGCGTGGTGAGCGGCCCGCTGGAGGTCCGCTTCGAGAAGGGCCTGGCGGTGGAGTTCTCCGGCCCCGATGCGGAGTGGCTCCGCTCCCGGCTGTCCACCCCGGAGTCACGAAACCTGGCGGAGCTGGGGGTGGGGACCAACCGGAAGGCCCGGCTCATGGGCAACCTCCTGGAGGACGAGAAAGTCTACGGCACCATCCACATCGCCTTCGGCTCCAACGCCACCTTCGGGGGGACCGTTTCCGCGGGGCTGCACATCGACGGGATCATCCTGGGGGCCACCCTCATCGTGGACGGCCGGGTCCTGGTGACGGGGGGCGACGTTGTGGTGTGAGCCCCGGGCGGATGGATTTTTCCCGGCGAACCCGATATAGTGGACCCGGGAGCGACACGTGAGTTTTATCGTCACCACGCGGTTTTTCCGGGACGTTCTTCTGCCCGCTGTGGACATATTCATCCTCGCCTTCCTCCTGTACCGGAGTTATCTGATCTTGGTGCAGACCCGGGCCATCCAGCTGGTGAAGGGCGCCTTTCTGATGGCCTTCATCTATGCAGCGGCCTTCTTTCTCCGGCTCAACACCCTTTTATGGATCCTGAACCTGATGGTCCCGGGTCTGGTCATCGGCGTGGCCATCATTTTTCAGCCCGAACTGCGGAAGATCTTCACCCGGATCGGCCAGGGGGAATGGTTCCGTTTTTCCCAGGTCGGGGACTCCCTGGACCTGGACGCCCTCGTCCGCTCCGCCGAGGTCCTCTCCTCCAAGAGACGGGGAGGGCTCATCGTCGTCGCCCGCCAGGTGGGTCTGAAAAACCTCATCGATACGGGGACCCGGATCGACGGGGAGATCTCCTCCGCCCTGATCCTGACCATCTTCCTGCACGACACCATGCTCCACGACGGCGCCGTGGTCATCGAGGGGGAGCGGATCGCCGCGGCGGGCTGCTTTCTCCCGCTGTCGGAGCAGCCGGACATCCGCCGCAGTTTCGGCACCCGCCACCGGGCGGCCCTGGGCATAACCGAAGAGACCGACGCAGTGGTGCTGGTGGTGTCCGAAGAGACCGGCGCCATGTCCCTGGCCTTCGACGGGGGCCTCATGTACGATCTGGGGGTCCGGGAGCTTTCCCGACGGCTCAAGGAGCTGTTGTCCCGTTCCGGCGAGGGGGAGGAATCTTCCGAGGAGGCGGTTTTTGAGGAAGAATAGGGCGCCCCTTCCGGAGAGGATCCTCGCCAACTGGCCCGCCAAGGCTCTTTCCCTGGCGGCGGCGATAATGCTCTTCCTGTTTCACAATTTTTCGACCCTGGCGGAGCGGCGCCTTTCGGTGGATCTGAACGTCCGTTTCTCCGACGGCCTCACCGCCGCCCAGACCTATCCCCGGAAGGTCTGGGTCACCGTCCGGGGACCGGAGCAGAGCATCTCCGCCGCCCAGGCGGCGGACCTCGAGGCGACGGCGGATTTTTCCCGCTTCACCGTCGAGGGGATCCACAAGGCCCCGGTTCTGGTCCGGAAGAAAGGGGCCCTGGAAACGATGGATCCCCTGGAAATCCACGTGGAGCCCATGGAGCTGGCCCTGACCCTGGAACGGAAGGGACGCAAGCTGGTGGACGTGATCCCCTCCTTCAAGGGGGCTCCCTCCGCCGATTACGGACTGGGCAATTATGTGCTGACACCGGACAAGGTGGAGGTGGTGGGACCTCTCAGTGAGATCGACGACATCTTCTCGGTGGAAACCGAGGAGATTGAGCTGTCCGGCAAGCGGGAGGACTTCACCGTCAAGGTGAAACTGAAAAAAAGCCACCCGCTCATGGCCTTCTCCAACGGGGACGTGGTGGAGTTCCGGGGGCAGATCATGGAGACCCTGATGACGAAAATGCTGGGAGACCGGAGCATCCGGGTCCGGGGCCTGCCGCCGAATCTGCGATTGTCGGACGCCCTCCCGCCGGGCAGCCTCTGGATTCAGGGGGGGAGGGCCGCCCTGGACATCCTCCGGCCCGAACAGGTGGGGCTGGTGGTGGACTGCTCCGGAATCGCCCTGCCCGGGGTGTACACCCTGCCGGTGCGGTCGGAGGCTCCTCCGGGGATCCTGGTGACGCGGTTCGATCCCGTCCAGGTGACCCTGGACGTCCGGCCGGGAGGACGGTAGTCGTGGTTCTGGGAATAGGCATAGATGTGGTTCAGGTGGAGAGGATCCGGCGGTGGAAGGAAGTGCCGGGGATGTACGACCGGTATTTTCATCCCCAGGAGATCGAGACGGCCCGGCAGAACGGCAGGAGAGGGGTCCTGTCCCTGGCGGCCCGGTTCGCCGCCAAGGAGGCATTCGGGAAGGCCCTGGGAACCGGTGTGGAGGGCTTCGCGCTGCGGGACGTGGAGGTGGTAAACGACCCCCGGGGAAAACCCGAGCTGCGGCTGCACGGGAACGCCCCACGGGCGCTGGCGGCCTTCGGGGGCAGGCGGGTCCATGTCTCCCTGTCCCACGAGGATGACAACGCCATCGCCATGGTGGTCATAGAGGATTAGGGTATGGACGAATCGGACGCCAAAAAAACCACCTTCTTTTCGAAAAATCCGGTGGAATGCCCCCTCTGCGAAACGAAGTTTCACAAAGAAGACGCCCTCACCGGGGGAGGAAGGATGATCGCCGGAAACCTGACCCGGGATCTGCGCCGGCTTTACGAGCCGTCAAAAAAGTACGGCGAGATCTTTCCCCTCATCTACAGCATCGTCGTCTGTCCCGGCTGCCTCTTCGGGGCCTTTCAGCAGGATTTTTTCTCTCCCCCGGAAAAGGCCCGGGAGGCCCTGGCCCGCGATGGGGAACGGAGGGCGAAGAGCCTTCTGTCCGTTTTCGAGGCCCTGGACTTCACCGCCCCCCGGACCCTGAAGGAAGGGGCGGCATCCTATTTCTATGCGGCCCTCTCGTATGAGCATTTCCCCAAGGAGAGCGCTCCCACCATCAAACAGGGCATCTGCACCCTCCGGGCCGCATGGATCTGCGGCGATCTGCACCGCAAGTACCCCAGCGAAAACTATGATTTCATCGCCGCCAATTTTTACCGGAAAGCCCGGTTCTTCTACAATCTGGCGGTGGAACGGGAGCAGACCGGCAGGGAAAGCATGTCCCTGGCGAAGAACCTGGGCCCGGACCTGGAAAAGAACTACGGCTACGACGGGGTGCTGTACCTGAACGGGCTCTTCGAGTTCCTCTACGGACCCCGGAAGGACCCGGCGCGGCGCATCGAAAACCTGACCCGGGCCAAACGGGCGGTGGCCAAGATCTTCGGCATGGGCCGAGCCTCCCGGGACAAGCCCGCGGTTCTGCTGGACCGGGCCCGGGACCTCTACGCGGACATGTCCACGGAGCTGGAGGCCTCCGGGATCAAGCCGGTGAGTCCCGAGGAAGACGCGACTCATGACGGACCGTAACATCAAAGCCGTGGTGTCCTACGACGGGACCGACTTCGCGGGCTGGCAGTTTCAGAAGGAGGCGCGGTCGGTCCAGGGTGTCATTGAGGAGGCCCTGGCCCGGATGCACGGACACCCGGTGTTCGCCAACGGCGCCGGCCGCACCGATTCGGGGGTCCACGCCTCGGGGCAGGTCTTCAATTTCCGCACCCACATCGCCGGCATGGAGGCCCGGAACTTCACCCCGGCGCTGAACCGGCTTCTTCCCCGGGACGTCCGGATTCATTCCGCAGTCCAGGTCCCCGACGACTTCGACGCCCGTCGCAGCGCGCTGATGAGGGAGTACCGGTATCATATCTACCCCGACCGGGTGGTGCCGCCCCATCTGCGGCGTTACTGCTGGGGTATCCACAAGAGGCTGGACCCGGGTCTCCTGAACCGGATGGCGGTCCGCCTGGTGGGGACCCACGACTTCACCAGTTTCGCCGCCCTCCGGGATCCCAACGATTCGAAGTTCCGGGACGTGTATTCCGCGGCCTTCTTTCCCGAGGGGCCGTTCCTGGTTTTCCGGATCGTGGGAAGTTCCTTCATGTGGCGGATGGTCCGGAACCTGGTGGGCACCCTGCTGACCCTGGCGGGGGACGGGGAGAGTCCGGAGAAGGTATCCGAGATCCTGGAAGCCCGGGATTCCTACCGTTCGGAGATGACCGCCCCCGCCCGGGGGCTTTTTCTGCACAAGGTGCTGTATGGAGAAGAGGTTGAGCGAGGCGTTTACTGAGTACCGGAGGCTCCTGCGGGATTTCCAGGACCTGCTCCGGGGGGATTTCCGGCGGCCCCGGGAGGAGGAGCCGCCCATCCGCATCGATCCCCCGTCGGGGGCCGGTGCGGCGCTCCGGGGTGGGCGCGCCGGGGCGGCCTGGGCATCTGCCGGCGGCCCCCTGCCCCGGAGCGGTGCGGGAGGTGTCTCCGGCCCGGCCGCCCCGGGAAAGGCCGCAGAGGGGCATCCCGAAGCGGCCCCGCGAAAGGCCGGAGCCGCGGAGGGCAGGGGCGCGGCCGCGCTTCTGGCGGACCTGGCGGAGGAGGTGCGGGTCTGCGGGCTCTGCCCCCTGGCAGCGGGACGGAACAGGGCCGTGCCCGGCGACGGCGTCCCGGAGCCCCTGATCCTGGTCATCGGCGAGGGGCCCGGCGGGGAGGAGGATCTCCAGGGCCTTCCCTTCGTGGGACCCGCGGGCCGGTACCTGGACAAATGGCTGGAGGCGGTGGGGATGTCCCGGAAGACCGATGTTTTCATAACCAATGTGGTCAAATGCCGGCCCCCGGGGAACCGGGATCCCCAGCCCCAGGAGACCGCCGCCTGCGCCCCCTTCCTGGAGCGGCAGCGGGACATCCTGCGTCCCCGGGCCGTCCTGGCCCTGGGACGGGTCGCCGCCCAGACCCTCCTGGGGGAGAGCCGGGGCATCGGGGCCCTCCGGGGAACGGTCCACCGCTGGAAGGGGCTGCCCCTGGTGGCCACCTATCACCCCAGCGCGGTGCTCCGGGATCCGTCTCTGCGGAGATCCGTCTGGGAGGATCTGAAAAGACTGCAGGAGCTGGTCGGCCCCCGGGATCTCCGCGCTTTGCCGAAAAACTGACATGTATTACATCGACGTGGTTTTCAACATCCCCGTGGACAGGTCCTTCACCTACCGGGCCGGGGAAGAGATCGGGGTGGGGCGGAGGGTCACGGCGCCCTTCCGGGGCAGGGGTCTGACGGGTTTCGTCGTGGGAGGCTCCCCCCGGGAACCGGAGGTGGATTACGAGATTAAACCCATCGGGAAGGTCCTGGACCGGGAGCCTCTCTTCGACCCCCCCTATCTGGAGCTGGCATCCTGGGTCCGGGGCATGTACTTCGCCTCCCTGGGAGAGACCCTGGCGGCCATGATCCCCGGGGCCCGGCGGGAGACGGGGCTCCCCCCTCTGGCGGCCGACGAGGAGGAGATGACCCCCGAGCCTCCGACCCTCTCGGCGGAGCAGGAACGGGCGGTGCGGGAGATCCTGGAAAGACCCGACGGAGCCACCTATCTCTTCGGCATCACGGGGTCGGGGAAGACCGAAGTTTTCCTCCGGGCCGCCGCGGCGACCCTGGAGGAGGGGCGGGACGTTCTGTACCTGGTGCCGGAGATCGCCCTGACCGGACAGGTGACCGAGGCGATCCGGACCCGTTTCGGACCCGGTGCGGCGGTGCTGCACTCCCGGCTCAGTCCCTCCCGGCGTCTGGCGGAGTGGCGGCGCATTCTCCGGGGGGAGGCCCGGCTGGTGGTGGGCGCCCGGAGCGCGGTCTTCGCCCCGCTGCGGAGCCTGGGCCTGATCATCCTCGACGAGGAGCATGAAGGCTCCTACAAGTCCGGGGCGAGCCCCCGTTACCATGCCCGCCAGGTTGCCATGCGGCGCTCCGCCGTGGAGAGGGCCCGCCTGGTCATGGGGAGCGCCACCCCCTCGGTGGAGGCCTTCCGACTGCTCCGGGACGGGAGCATCCGGGAAATACGGCTGACCCGCCGCCTGGCGGGGGGGAGCATGCCCGAGGTGGAGGTGGTGGACCTGGCGGGGGAGGAGGGGGTCTTCTCCCGGCGGCTTTCCGAGGAGATCCTGGCCACCCATCGGGCGGGACGGCAGACCATCCTGTTTCTGAACCGCCGGGGCTTCTCCCATTTCTTCCACTGCAACGCCTGCGGCTACGAGATGACCTGCCGCCGCTGTTCCGTGGGCCTCACCTATCACA
>JAKQWJ010000206.1 GCA_029562045.1 Spirochaetota bacterium
GCCGCCAGGCCCTTCAGGAACTGCCTCCAGTCCGCTTCGGTGGCGAAGACATGTTCCTTGAGACCCACCAGCCAGCCGATGGTGGTGGCATGGGAGGCCGGGTTGGCCATGACGATCTTGTCCTTCCAGTAGGGTTTGGTCAGGTCCTCGTAGCGGGTGGGGACATCGGCGGGCTTCACCACTTCCTTGTTGTAGATGAGTCCGGCATACTCAATGCCGAAGAGGTAGATCCCGTCTTTTTTGGCCCAGTCGGGGTAATCCTTCGCCGTGGGGGAAGCGTAGGAGGTGAGGACCCCCCGTTCCTTCAGCATCTCCAGCACCGGAAGGGGCGCCTGGATCACATCGGCCATGAGCTTCCCCGCCTCGAACTCGGTGAAGACCGTGGACAGGAACTTGGCGGTGGAGATCCGGGTGTACTCGGCCTTGATCCCCGTGGATTTGGTGAAGGCCTCCAAAATGGGCTCGATGGCGGTGATATTGGCGTAGAAGGCGACCTTGTCCTCCGCCGCCGGGGCCGCCGCCGGAGCGGCCGCTGCCGCCCCGGGTTTGGGGGCTTCCTTCGCCCCGCCGGCGAACAGGCCTCCCGCCAGGACACACAGAACCATAAAAACCGCAAACGCTTTTTTCACCGTTACGTCCTCCCCTTTCACATTCTTTTCACTGTTTTTCGCCCGATCAGGGTACCATGATCTTCTCCGGGGGTCAATGAAAAACACCGCCCTTCCCGCCCGGCCTCTCCCGAAACACCGCCATCGGCACGCAGGCCGGTCTCCCCAATACATCTCCCGCACCTTTCGTGTCTCCCGTCGCGCCCTGCCCCGCCTCCCCAAAAACGCTTTTTTGCGGTATCTTTTTATCCATAAACGGCAAGGAGGAGGCTGTGCCCATAAAATGGATCGTTAAAATCGTGGTGGCCCTGAACAGCAACACCCGGCCCGGCGAGGTGGGCGCGGGAACGGCCTTCGGTTTTCTTTTGGCCTTCCTTCAGGGGTCCTGGGCCCTCCGTGTCCTGGCGCTGACCCTGACCTTCTTTCTCAAAATCAACAACGCTGCGCTGCTCCTCTCCCTGCTGCTCTTCATCCCCGTGGCCGCTCTGGCGAGCCCCCTCATGGACCTCCTGGGGGGCTTCATCCTGACCCTCCCGGCCCTGCAGGGGCTTTTCACCCGGCTCTACAACATGCCCCTCCTGCCCTTCACCCGGTTCAACAACACCCTGGTCATGGGGGGGCTGGCGACAGGCATTTTTCTGTGGCCGGCGGTTTTTTTCGGCGGAAAGGCCCTGGTGGTCTTGTACCGTACCCGGGTCCGGGACCGGATCGCCGATCACTGGGCGGTGAAGTGGTTCACCCGACTGCCCGGGGTATCGACCATCATCAGACTCGTCGGCAAGGCCATGGGCCTGTCCCGTCAGCTCTAGGAGGCCCCCATGTCTGTACCCTCCCTTTTCAGAAAGCGCTACACCGAGAAAGCACTGCAGAAAAAGATCCTTGCCCGCATACCCATTGCCCGGGACAGGGACTATCTGGAGGGGCTCTTTCTCCGGGGCGAGGACGGCAGGTACGGGATCGACCCCGGGATGCGGCCGTCGAAGGCGGAACGGAAGCGCCTGAAGTCCCTGGCCAAGGCGGTGAAGGCCAACCGGGGAGTCATCAAAGCGCCGAAACTGGCGGCGGCGCTGGTCCTCCTGGCCGCGGTGGCGGGCGGCTATTTCCTGTTCCGCAACCTGGTGGCCAGGAAAGCCCTGGAGGCGGGGCTGGAGGCGGTTTTTCAGGCCCGGGCCAGGGTGGAGGGCATGGACTTCGACCTCTTCGGCGCCCGGGTTGCCTGGACTCGGCTGGAAGTGGCCGACCGGGACCGCCCCATGAAGAACCTCTTCGAGCTGGGCCCCACCCGGGCGGAACTGAACGGCCAGGCCCTGCTGCGGCTGCGTTTCGTGGTGGAGACCATCGAAAGCCGGGACATCCGCTGGAACACGGACCGGAAAACTTCCGGAGCCCTTCCCGGCGCCCCCAAGCCGGAGAAGGAGGGCCCGGGGCTCCTGGACAAGGCCGGGGCCTCGGTGATGGGCGCCCTCTCCTCGGTGGATGTGGAGGCCCTGATCCAGGAGGAGTACGAGAAGCTGGCCTCCCCCAGGGCGGCGGAAAAAGCCCGGGCGGAGATGGAGGCCCGGAAGGACGCCCTGGAGCGTAAATCGGCGGCGCTGAAAGAGAAGATCCGCGCCGCCTCCGGACCCGCCGGGGAACTCAGGGCTGTGGACATCGGGTCCATAAAGACCCCCGAAGCGGCGGCCTCCGCCCTGGCCAAGGCCAACGCGGCCCTCCCGGCGGTCCGGGAGCTGGCGGCTTCGGCGGAAGACCTGCGCCGGGAAATCGACGGGGCGGTCCGGGAGGCAGCGGAGGCGAAAAAGGCCCTGGAGAAGGCCCTGGATGACGACTACGCCCGGGTGGAGGCCCTGACGGGTCTCTCCGGCGGGGACTCTGTTTCGCTGGCCAGGGGCCTCTTCGCGGGCTACGCCTCGGAGAGTCTGGGAGTCTGGTACGGCTATGGGCGGCGGGCCCTGGAGGCGGCCCGGAATCTGACCCGGGAAAAAGGGGGCACGGCGAAACCCGCCCCCCGGACGGCTTTCCAGGGGAGGGACATTCCCTTTCCCGTCCGGGATGCCCTGCCCCGGTTCTGGATAAAGAACTTCGCCTTCTCCACCGCGTCGGCCCCGCTGGTGACGGGCCGGGCGGAGGACATCACCGGGGAGCCGGACCTGGTGGGGAAGCCCGCCCGTTTCACCGCCTCCTATGAAAACCGGGAAATCCGCCTGGGCCTGGAGGGGCTTCTGGACCTCAGGAAAGAGGCGACGGTGGAAGCGGACCTGGGCCTGAAAACCGCGGGCTTTCCCGTCCGGGCGGCCCCGCCTTCCCCGGTCCTGACCATCGCCTCTTTGGAAGGCCCCCTGGAGCTGGAAGCCCGGATGCGCCTCCTCCCCGGAGGGGCCATGGACGGGCGGCTGGAGGGAGCCCTCCTCCGTCCCCGGGTGACCCGGCAGGGAAAGGGCGACAGAGTATCGGACCTGGCCTACGGGGTCCTGTCCGGGGCCCGGCGGGTGGACATCACGGCCCGCTTCTCTGCCGGGCCGGGCCGGGGAATGGACCTGTCCCTGTCCTCCTCCCTGGACGCGGCTCTGAAGGAGGGACTGTCGGCCTATATCAAGGATGAAGAGAAAAAGCTGAAGGCCCGGGCGAAGGCGGCCCTGCAGGACCGGCTGAACGAAGCCCTGGCGGAAAACGAAACGCTCCGGGCGGGCATCGAGGAGGCCAGGAAGATCGCCGGCGGGGATATGGCGGAAGCGGGAGCCCTCTCCTCGGGGGTGGAGGGCAAAAAGAAGGAGATCGAAAAACGCGGGGAGGAGCTGAAAAAGCAGGCCGCCGACAGCCTTCTGGAAAAGCTGCCGGGGAAGGTCCCGGGTAAGCTGCCGGCGGTGCCGAAGTTTTAGGGGTTGATGGGCAAGGCCTTGTCTGCGGAGCAAGGCCTCATCTGTGAGACAAGGACTCCGCCCTGGGAGGAGGGCCGCGGGTAGTCCCAAAAGGGCAGCCCGGCTCCCCCCGGGGGCCGGACCTTCACCGGCCCCTCAAGCCCATTCCTCCGCCAGAAGGAAATCCCGGATGTTTCTGTGCCTGATGCCCTCTCTACTTCTGTCTATCTCGTCAAGGGAGAGCACATACTTGGGAAAGTTGTCCCGGATGCCCTCGTAGGCGCCGAACTCCCGCCGCAGGGTTTCTTCGCCGGCCAGAAGATAGGCCACCTGCACATAGAGCTTCTCCCCCCCTTTACTGCAGACAAAATCAATCTCCCTGTCCCCCGCCCTTCCCACTGTAACAGTGTAGCCCCGGCGCAGAAGCTCCATGAAGACGATATTTTCCAGGACCAGATTGATATCCCGCATATTGCCGCCGAAAACGGCCTCGCGGATTCCATGATCGGCAATGTAGTATTTTTCGTTTATTGAAAGGATTTGCCGGCCCGGCAGATCCTCCCGCCTCACCTGGTGGAAGAGACAGGCCTCGCAGCAGTAATGCAGATAGTTCAGCACAGTTTCGGTGGCCACAACCCGCCTCTCTTTCCTGAAATATTTCACCACCGATGTGGCGGAGAAGGTCGTTCCGATATGAGCCATGACAAAGGCGATTACCCGTTCCAGCAGATCCACATCCCGGACCTTATGGCGTTTCACGATATCTTTAAGCTGAACGGAATTGAACAGATCCCTGAGATACTGTTTTGACGGCTCCTCCGCGTAGTGAAGGTTGGCCAGATAGGGCATCCCGCCGGCGGTAATATAGGCCTGAAAGCAATTCTCCGGGGTGGAGTCCGGCTTCTTTCGTGTGTACAGATCCAGGAATTCGGCAAAAGAAAAGGGATAGACCCTGAACTCCACGAACCGGCCACCCAGATAGGTCGCCAGCTCACCGGAAAGCAGTGTCGCGTTGGAGCCGGTAATATAGATGTCACAGTCCAGGCTGACCCGAAGGGAATTGACGCACCTCTCCCAGGCGTTCACTTCCTGAATCTCATCCAAAAAAATATAGACCTTGCCCTCGATCGCTCCTGCCATTTTAAGGATCTCCTCATGGAGAGCCTCGGCAGTGAGAAGGCGGGAAAAACTTAGATCCTCAAAATTGAATGAGATGAACTGAGCCCGGCTTACCCCCGAGGCAGCCAGTTCGTCCTTTATGAGGTCCAGCATGACCGACTTTCCGCTGCGGCGAATTCCGGTGAGAACCTTAACGAGTTCGCCCCCCATAAAGGGACGAATTCTCTTTACATACATTTCCCGTTTGAGCATCAGATATAACTCCTTCTTTGCGGCAATTTCAGTTTAATTCACTTACAACTGAATCACAATGGGAGTTGGGTGTTTTTGTAGGATATAACTGATATATTTTGCAAACAGCGTCGTCCGCTGAATGAGGTTGTTTGATGCTAAAAGTATCACCTCGTGATGGCTCGTATCGTCGAGGCCCGTTGTTCTAGCTGTGCGGCGTCTTTTTTCCTATTTGTGAGACTATACAGCCAGATTCTCCAGGCTCAAGGCCACATAAGGGTGGTCCGGGCGACCGAGGCGGAGTAACCGGGCGGTCCGGCGTAGGGGAAAGGCTCCTGGGGACCCCGCGGCGGGGGAGGCACAGCGGGCTATTTCGCGGGGATGCTCACCAGGTTCTTTTTCAGGTACTGGTCCAGCAGAACCGCCAGCAGGATGATGACCCCTTTGGCCACCAGCTGAAAATGGGCGTCCACCGCCATCAGATTGAAGCC
>JAKQWJ010000095.1 GCA_029562045.1 Spirochaetota bacterium
GGATGTGCCCCGGGCCACCTGCATGGTGGTGGAGCATGCCGAGCGCTTCGGCCTGGCGGCGCTGCATCAGCTCCGGGGGCGGGTCGGCCGGGGGACCCGGCAGTCCTACGCCTTCCTGGTCTACTCCCCGGACCTGACGGAGGTCGGCAAGAGGAGGCTCAAGATCATGATGGAGACCGGAGACGGCTTCCGCATCGCCGAGGAGGACCTCCTCCTCCGGGGACCCGGGGAAATGACGGGGCTCCGTCAGGCCGGGCTCCTGGATTTCCAGGCCGCCCGGCTGCCCGAGAACGCGGAGGAGATGCTGGACGCCCGGAAGGCGGCGTACGGGATCCTGTCCCGGGACCCGGGACTCCTCCTTCCGGAAAATCAGGGTCTGCGGACGCTCCTGCAGGAGGCCCCGTGAGGATCACCGGAGGCGTTCTGCGGGGCCGGAGGATAGCCGTCCCCTCCGGGGATCTGGCGATCCGGCCCGCCATGGACCGGATGCGGGAGTCGGTCTTCGCCATCCTCGGCGCAGACCTGGAGGGCGCCTCCTTTCTGGACCTCTTCAGCGGCTCCGGAGTGGTGGGAATCGAGGCCTGGTCCCGGGGGGCGGCGCGGGTGGTGCTGGTGGAGAGGGACGGGGCCAAGCGCCGGGTTCTGGCGGAGAACGCCCGGCTCACCGGCGGGGCCGCGACGGTGCGGATCCTCCCGGTGGAGAGCTTCATCCGGGACGGGAAAGGGGGGCCCTTCGACCTGATCTTCCTGGACCCCCCTTTCCCCTACCGCTTCCGGGCCCAGCTTCTGGAACGCCTGTCCGCCTCGGGGCTCCCCGCCCTCGGGGCCATCGTCATGATCCACCATCCCCGGGAGGAGGCGCTCCCGGAGAAGGCGGGAGACCTGGTTCTGCGCCAGCGGCGGGAGTACGGCCGGTCGGTGGTGAGCTTCTACCGATGGAGGGAATCCCCCGGACCCGCCGGGGCTTGAGCTGCCGGACCGGGTCCCCTGCCCCGGACCCCATCACCGGAGGCCGTTCACCTCCCCCGGGGCCGTCACCGGGGGCCGTTCATTTCCCCGGGGCCTGCCCCCAGAGCCCCCTCCCCTCCCGTCGGGCGCCTCTCTCCAGGGCACGGAACTCCTCCATGAAGCGGAAGGGATACCGGGTGTAGGCGTGGGCATAGCCGTCCTCCACCATCCGGGCGTTGAAGAAAACCCCGTCGTCACGGTACAGGTAGGCCAGAACCCGGCCGTACCGGTCCCGGAGTTCCCGATCGAAGGCGAGGAAGACCCGGCGGCCCTGCAGGGCCGCCCGGGCGTAGGCGGCGGCCTCCCGGGCGAAGGGCTGCACCGGCGTCCCCGGCCTGACGCTCTCGGGGGCGTCGATCCCGATGAGCCGCACCCTCTCCACCCCGGCGAAGCCGGCGGGGGGATGGACAAGACGCACCACCACCGTGTCTCCGTCCACCACCCGGACCACCCGTCCCGGAAGGGCCCCCTGCGGAACCCCCTTCCCCGGGGCGGTCTCCCCGTAAGCCGCATCCCCCGGGCCCCCGTCGCCGGGAACCCCCTTCCCCGGGACCGTCCCGGCGGACGGCCCGGATTGCGGCCCCTGACGGACCCCGGGGAACGAATCAGCGGCCCCGGCGGCGGATCCCTGCCCGGAGGAAAAACCCGGCGGGAGAATCACCCACAGAAGGACGGCGAGCCAGAGCCCGGGGCGCAGGTCCCTTCGATTTTCACGCTGAAGCCTTCCTTCCCGGGGTCCTCTATCCCCGGCCCTTCCCCGGGGGGACGGGCTTCCTGCGGCCGGCGATGCATCCGTCATGACAGGCTCCAGTATACCCCCCGGGGCCGGAATTGGGGAGGCGCAATGACGGAACAGGCCTTCCGTCGGGGAAAAGAGGTGACCCGGGAGTGAAGACACGCGACAGGCCCCAGGCCGGGTGAAAAAGGCCGGGTGAAAAAGGCTTGCCAACCCCGGGCATACCCGATACATTAATCAAAAGTCCGGAGCCGATTGTGCCGATTCTTGAAGGAAACCCTATGACCGAAAACATCCTGTCCCTGTCCCGCAGGACCAAAGAAACTTCCATCCGGCTCGCTCTCCGGGGAGAACCCGGCTGCCCGGTGAAAATCGACACCGGAGTCCCCTTTTTCGACCACATGCTCACCGCGGCGGCTTTCCACGGAGGCTTCGGCCTGGAGATCGAGGCCCGGGGAGACCTGGAGGTGGATTATCATCACCTGGTGGAGGACACCGGGCTGGTGCTGGGGGAGGCCTTTCACCAGCTGCTGGAAACCCGGGGGGCCGTGGCCCGTTTCGGGCATTCGGTGATCCCCATGGACGACGCGCTGGGGGAAGCGGTGGTGGATGTGGCGGAAAGGCCTTATCTGGTTCTGGAGGCGGATTTTCCCCAGGACCGCTGCGGCTCCTTCCCGATGGAACTGGTGCGGGAGTTTTTCCTGGCCTTCACGAACCGGGCCCGGATAAACCTGCACCTCCTCTGCCGCCACGGCGGGAACAGCCATCACATGGCGGAGGCCCTGTTCAAGGCCTTCGGTCGGGCCCTGGGAGCCGCCTACGCCCCGCGGCCCGGGGGCCGGGACGGGATGTCCACCAAGGGGGACCTCTGATTTCCCCCGGGGGACGGGTATGAAGGAGCGGGACATTTTTTACGGAAAAACGGGCGAAGGCTTCCTGGTCCGGACCGAAGCCCCGCCCCGGGCTCTGAGCAGTGAGGAACGGGTCCAGCTGATCCGGCGGGGCAACGAGTTTTTCAACCGGGGAGACTACCCGGTGGCGAAGCGGGTCTTCGTCACCACCGGCTACGGCGACGGACTCATCCGGATGGGGGACCACCATTACCGGCAGGGTGAGTTTCTGGAAGCCTTCCGGATGTACTGGCTGGCCAGGGAAAAGACCAAATCCGGCCTTCTGATAGAAAAAATGGCCTGGGTGATCCGGGAATGGCTGAGGCTCGATGAAGGCGGAGGAGGGAAAGACCAGGAGTGAGGATGGACGAACGGGAAACCGGACCGGACCAGGATGAGGTCGGGGGGCCGGACCTTCAGGCCCCCCCCGGGGAAGAGGGGAAACCGGAAATTTCGGAGTACTCCCAGAAAGGCTACCTGTATCTCAAGGAAAACCGGATAGCCGAAGGGGAGGAATGTTTCCGGAGGATCCTCGAGCTGGAGCCGGAGAACAACTATGCCCTGGTCGGTCTGGGGGACGCCGCCCGGAAGCGGGGAGATTTCGTCCGGGCCGCCTCGCACTATCAGAAATGCCTCGACCTGCATCCGGACAACAACTATGCCCTCTTCGGCCTGGCGGACAGCCTCAAGTCCCGGAATCAATACGGAAAGGCCATCGAAATCTGGGAACGCTACCTGGTCCAGGATGAAAAAAACGTCACCGTGCTGACCCGGGTGGCCGACTCCTACCGGAAGTTGCGGAATTTCTCCCGGTCCCGGGACCTCTACCAGCAGGTCCTCGCCCTGGAGCGGGACAACCCCTACGCCCTGGTGGGGCTGGGACACCTGTACTACGACTTCAAGGAGTACGAAAAGGCCCTGTCCTACTGGGAACGGATGATGGAAAATCGGGACGGGGATGTGGACATCCGGATCCTCACCTCCATCGGCAACTGCCACCGGAAGCTGAAGACCTTCCAGAAGGGCCTGGCGGTTTTTTCCCGGGCCCTGGAACTGGACCCCGTCAATTTTTACGCCCTCTTCGGCATGGCGGACTGCTGCCGGGGGCTGAACCGCCACCGGGAATCCCTGGAATACTGGAACCGCATCCTCCGTCTGGATCCGGAAAACAAGGTAATCCTGACCCGGGCGGGGGACGCCTGCCGCGCCCTGGGAGACTTCGCCGAGGCGGAAGCCTTCTACCGCCGGGCCCTGAACATCGAGTTCGACGCCTTCGCCATCCTCGGCCTTGCCCTGATCAACAAGCAGCAGGGCAAATACTCGGAAGCGTTGCGGTCCCTGGAAAGTCTCCTGAAAAGCGACCCCCGGAACCCCCGCATCTACGGGGACATCGCGGACTGCCACCTGCGGCTGGGAAGGAAAGACCTGGCCCTCCAGGTTCTGGCGGAGTTCCACAGACAGGGTCTGCGGAGCGCGTACGCGTCGGAGCTCTACGAGCGCCTTCGGGGGGGCCACTGACCCCCATGAGCCTCCCCTCCCTGCAGGGAGAACTCCCGGAAGGGATAGCCGCACGGCTGGGCCTGGAGAAGACCTACCGGGGGCTCCAGATCTTCGAAGGCCTGCACCGGCTGGGGAAGGACTTTGCCGGGATGACCAGCCTTCCGGAGGAGCTGCGCTCCCGGCTCCAGCGGGACTATTCCCCCTTCACCACCCGGCCGGGAACCAGCCTGTCCGACCCGGACGGGACGGTCAAACTCCGGGTGGACCTGGCCGACGGAGCGGCGGTGGAATGCGTCCTTCTGACGGACCAGAGCGGCCGCAGGACCGCCTGCCTCTCCACCCAGGCGGGCTGCGCCATGGGCTGCGCCTTCTGCCGGACCGGTCTCCTGGGCTTTCATCGCAATCTGGATGCGGCCGAGATCGTCGAGCAGTACCATCATCTCGACCGGGCTCACGGCCCCATCGGCAACATCGTCTACATGGGCATGGGCGAGCCCCTGATGAACCTGGAGAATCTCCGGCGGAGCATCGAAATCTTCATCCACCCCCGGGGCATGGCCCTGAGCCTCCGGAAGATGACCGTCTCCACCTGCGGGGTGGCTCCGGGCATCGTGGAGCTGGCGGACAGGGGTCCTCCGGTGGGGATCGCCGTATCCCTCATCACCGCCGACGAGGAGACCCGCAAAAAAATCATGCCCGTCACCCGCCGCTGGGGCCTGGCGGAACTCCGGGAGGCCATGGCCTACCACCAGAAGAAGACGGGAAAGCGCCTCACCCTGGAGATCGTGCTCCTGAAGGGCCTGAACGACCGGCCCGCCGATGTGCGCCGGCTTCTGGACTTCGTCCGGGGACTGGATGTGATCGTCAACCTCATCCCCTGGAACAGCGTCTCCGAGCTGGACTTCCGGGAGCCCGACGAGGAAACCGTCCAGATGTACCGGCGCGAACTCGAATCCGCCCGCATCCCCTCCACCCGCCGCTACCGCCGGGGCCGGAAGATCGGCGGCGCCTGCGGGCAGCTGGGGGTTGTGGTATAGGCGGGCAAACGTGCAAAAGATCTTTTATCTAGATCTTTTATCTGCAACAGTCTAACCCGTTTGGGCAGGGCTAAATTTCCACTATCATTTCTATTTCCACCGACGCTCCGAAAGGAAGTTCCGCAACTCCCACGGCGGATCGGGCATGTTTCCCTATGTCCCCCCACAGGGCTGTCAGGAGGTCGGAAGCTCCGTTTATGACGGCCGGTTGTTCCAGGAAACCGGGGGCGCTGTTGACGAAGCCCAGCACCTTGACAATTTTTTTCACCCTTTCCAGGCTCCCCAGTTCCTGTTTGAGGCTGGCCAGACAGTTGAGGCAGGAATCGCGGGCAGAAAGGACGCCTTCCGTGAGGGAGACCCCGTCTCCCACCTTGCCAAGATACCGCCTTTCTCCGTCAATACTGGCGATCTGTCCCGCTGTAAAGGCCAGGTTACCCGCAATCTGGACAGGGATGTAAGATCCCCCGGGCATAGGTGGTTTAGGAAGTTTCAGCCCCATTTCCTTAAGTTTTTTTTCGATCTCCATAAAGCGCTCCGTTCATTAAAAAATTGTCTCCGCATAACGGGGATTCAGACCATATTGGGCATTTTTTCCCGCCCAAAATATTTCTGAAACACAAAACCCAGCCCAAAGAGCGCAGCTCCGGCCATGGTTGGACCAATACTGGGGGTTATCAGAAGCCCGCCGGCAACAAGGAAAAGTATTCGTTCCACCAGGGAGCACTTCTTGAACAGAAAACCCGAGACGACCACATCAAAGCAGAAAACAGCGGTGAAGGTCGCAGCTGCAGTAAAAAGGATCTGAAACAGACTGCCTTCCAGCAGAAGGCCGGGTTGAAAAATGAAAACATAGGGGACGCAGAGTATGGGAAGGGCCAGTTTGAAAAAGGAAATCAATCCCGTTTCCCAGGGACTCGCTTCGGCGATGCCCGCAGCTCCGTAAGCCGCAGTGGCTACGGGAGGGGTGATATTACATAGGATCCCGAAATAAAACGCGAAAAGATGGCTGGCAAGGGTATGAAGCCCCATGCTGATCATTGCAGGGACCACCAATACTGAGACGATGATATAGACGCCCACAGTCATCATTCCCGTACCCAGGATAAGGGAGGCAAGCATGACGAGGGGAAGAAGGATGAAAGGTTTTCCTCCGGCGATATTTATGAGGGAGGTGCTGAGCGTGTAACCCAGACCGGACTGCATCACACAACCCACGATAATACCGGCGCAGGCGCAGGCAGTTGTCACGGAGAATGTCATTTCCACAGCGGTCCTCAAACCGGAAAAAAATCCACGTAGGGTGAAGCGACTTTCCGCGCGGAAGGACGCCACCAGCAGAAGAGACACCACACCCCAGAAACCGGCCTTGACTTCGCTGTAGCCCATCATCAAAACGGCGATCAAAAGGAGCATCGGAAAAACCAGATAACTGACCTGAAAGAGAGATTTCCAGGTTGGCAGCTTTGTCATATCTTCATCGGTGAGTTTTTGCAGGCCGAGCTTTTTCGCCTCCAGATGAACGATCACATAGATGGAAAAAAACCATAATATCGCCGGCAGCACTGCGGCTTTGCAGACCGCCGCATAGGGTATCCCGAGAAACATGGCGATGATGAAGGCGGCGGAACCCATTATGGGCGGCATAACCTGCCCTCCCGTGGAAGCGGTAGCCTCCACCGCTGCGGCAAACGCCGGCTTGTACCCCATTTTTTTCATCAGCGGGATGGAGACCTGGCCTGTGAGAAGAGCGTTCCCCACAGCCGTGCCATTGACCATTCCGACCAACCCGCTGGACACGACAGCCACTTTTGCCGGCCCACCGACAGATTTACCCACGAGCTTCATTGTGAAGTTCATAAAGGTTTCAAGGATGCCGGTTTCCATGAGGAGTCCGGCGAAGATCAGAAAAATGATGACAAAACTGGCCGCAGCCCCCAGAGGTGACCCCCAAAGCCCCTCGAGATCCAGGTATTGGATATTGATTATTTCCCCGAAGGTGAAGGGCGCGTGTTTCAGGAAACCGGGAAACCAGGGCCCGGCGTACACATAGAAAAGGAAAAAAACGCTTATGACGACGATCCCCAGCCCTACATGCCGCCGGGAAGCTTCAATGGTCAACAAGATCGCCACACTGCCCATGACGAGGTCCATGACCGTGGGACTGCCGGCCCGCAGGGGCAGAGCTTCGCTGTTCGTGAAGGTATAGATCAGACAGACCACTCCGGCCAGCGCAAACAGAACATCCAGCCCCATGGAGATTTTCATCCGCCATCGACCATCTCCGGATCGGTACTTTTTTTCCAGCGATGTGAGAAACACAAGGACGATGACGACCAGAAGGTGAGTAACCCGATGTTTGAAAGCTTCCAGCTGACCCACATACGAGGTGATGATATGAAACATGGCCAGTGAAACGGCGATAATTCCTGTCACAGTCCCCAGAATACCGTTTTCCTTTAAAACCTCCCCCAATGTTTCGCCCTCGGGTATCCCCAGGATGCTTTCCTTCAGCTTATCAAACATAGGTCCTCCAGTGTAAAACCGCTTCCTTCGATGAAAAACATAAAAGCGGCATGATACGAAAACAGAAGATCATGCCGCCATACATAACAATTCTACTGAGGAATTCCCGCCTTGGGAATTTCCATCCCTTTCTCTTTATAAAATTTATAAGCGCCCGGATGCAATGGGAGGACCGTACCCCGCAATGCATTTTCCAGTTTAATCTGGCTTTTAAAGGAGGCAGGGGCAACTTCTACAAATCTTTCATAATTGTCCCACATCGCCTTGGTGATTCTGTACACCAGATCTTCAGAAAGGTCTTTGTTGCAATAAAATCCTCCGCTATATCCCACCGTTTTGACATCTTTTTTCACTCCGGAGTAAGCACCGGCAGGAATTGTCCATCTCTCCATACCATATTTAGCCACCATCCGGTCGATAAGATCGGTGGGCAGCTGGAGAATATCAATGGGAGAAAAGGTATCCACATCCATGAAAGCGGAGTTGGGCGGCATCGTCAAAATGGCATAATAATCAATGTGCTTGTCTTTCATTAAAAGCGCGCCGTCAGGGAAGCCTACCAGAGTAGCCTTGCCGAGAGAATCGTAGGACAGGTTTGCCTCTTTGAGAAGCTGGTCGAAGATGATTTTTCCCGTAAAACCCTCTTTCCCCGGACTGAATGGTCTTCCCTTAAGATCGTCCAGTGTCTTTATTCCCTTTTCCGCCAGGGCCAGAATATGAAAAGGCTCGATATACTGGTTCCCTACATAGCGTAAATTCCGCAGCGGCTTGTCGAAAGGGGCCCGTCCTTCCCAGGCATCCAAGGCGGTCCCACTGTAGGAGTAGCCTATTTGCGCCCTGTTGGCATCGATGTCCCGGCAGTTGCTGACCCCCCCGCCGATGGTCGGCGACGCCTGAGCTCCATCAACCTTCTCGGTGATGATGCTCGCCATCACCGATCCTCCGGAAAACCAGGTTCCACCGACAGTCCCCGCTACGAGTTTCAGGTACTGGGTCTTCTCCTCGCTCTTCCCCCCGGCCCACCCGGCAGAGACAGCCACCGCCAGAATGACGACCGCAACGACAGCCTTTCTGAAAGTTTTTTTCACGGCTACCCTCCTAAAATTTTGATACCTCGTTCCATTCTATACCAAAAGCCCCATATGTCAACTAAAATTTTAAATATTAAAATATTTTTATTTTTACCTTGCTTTTTTAACTTTATGTGTTACACTTCTAACGGATCCGACCATGAAGAACAGGTTTAACATTGAAACGATGATGAATTCCCTCACATCACTGCAACCGCGTGTCGAGTTGGCTTTTTTACCAACCCCTCTGCACAGACTCCCTCGGCTTTCCCAACGGTATGGCGTGGATCTTTTTCTTAAAAGAGACGATTTGACCGGACCCGAGTTCGGAGGAAACAAGACACGAAAACTCGATTTCGTACTCCCCCTGGTGCTGTCCGAAAAAACGGATTACATAATGACAGGAGCCTCGATCCAATCGAACTGGTGCCGCCAGGTAACTGCTGCAGCCAATCGCTTCGGACTCAAGACCATCCTGTACCTGTTCGGTACCGAAATTCCCGAGGAATACAAAGGGAACCTTTTTTTAGACGCGGTATATGGGGCGGAGATTCATCTGGTCCGACTTGAAAAAGGCGAGACTCTCTACGACGGACTTGTAAAAACGGAAGAAAGTCGGAACCGACGGATACAGGAACTGAAAACAAAAAACTTGTCTTGTTATTACCTTAAAGTAGGGGCTCCCGTACCTCAGG
>JAKQWJ010000251.1 GCA_029562045.1 Spirochaetota bacterium
TTTCCCCCGGGGAGGTCGCCCGATGGGAGGGAGAGGGGCGGCCCATTCTTTTCAATGTGGCCACCGGCCTCTTCGACCTGGAGCATCTGACGCGGAACATCGACGGCATCATCGCCGGCCTTCCCGTCAGATGGAGCGACCAGGTCAAGGACGCAGGGCGGTACTCCCAGGCCGAACAGGTGACCTGGGAGGTGCTGGGGCTGCTGGACGACGCGCTGATCCTCGGGGTGGAGAAGTCCCGCCGTTTCCTGGCGGCGAAGCTTCTCCTGGAGAACTTCCTGACCTGCGGTCTCTACGCCGATGACCCCGCCTTCCCCTCGGACCCGAACCCGGAAAGGGACCTGAAAAAACTGGCCGCGACCTTGCGCTCCGGCTTCGCCTGGAATATGGAAAACAGCTACGGCATGCGGCTCGGCGCTTCACGCTGGGAGCCGGTGGAACTCCGCTCCCCCGCAGGCCTATGGGGGGACCCGTTATGACAATGGATTTTTCGCCCCTCGCCCGCCTGGGGAAAATCGATTTCTACCTTCTCCGCCACGGCAAGAGCGAAGGAAACCATCGGGACATCGTCCAGGGGAGGCTCGACTCTCCTCTCAGCGATGAGGGAAGGAGGCAGGCGGCGCTGACCGGCAGACTCCTGGCGGAGCGGGGCATCCGTTTCACTCTCTGCACCCCCCTGGCCCGGGGCAGGGAAACGGCGGAACTGGTATGCCGCGAGGCGGGCCTGACCACCCCGAGACCCACGCCGGATCTCATCGAAATGGACACCGGCGTCTACACCGGCCTGACCCTGGAGGAGGCCCGGAAACGCTCCCCGGAGGCCTGGGCGCGGTTTCTCCAATTAAGCTGGGACGGGGTGGAGGGAGCCGAAAGCTCCGTCGCCCTGCGACGCCGGGCGGAAGCGGTCTGGGCGGACCTCATCGCCGGAGCCGCGGCGGCGGCGAAGGAGGGAGCTCTTCCCGGCGGAGGCTCCGGAGCTGGAGAATCCGGGAGCGGGGACCCGGCGGGGAGTGGTCCGGCAAAACCCTTCGGGGTTCTGGCGGTGGCCCACGCGGGGATTCTGCAATGGCTCATCAAAGCCGTTTCGGGGGAGGTTTCCTGGTTTCCCCTTTTTCCCATGGGCCACTGCGGCCTCTACCATCTGTCGGTGGACGGCACCGTGATCCGATGGGAAAAATTGAACTTTCAGGCTCCCGGGGTCACCGGCAGACGCTGAAGGGCTCAGCCCAGCGCCACATCCAGAGTCATCATGATGGCGAAGCCCAGCATGGCCCCCAGGGTCGCCACATCGCTGTTCCCCCCGCTCTGGGCCTCGGGTATGACCTCCTCCACCACGACATAGATCATCGCCCCCGCGGCGAAGGCCAGGGCGAAGGGGAGGATGGGCTTCATGGCGATGACGAGCATGGCGCCGAGGACCCCCGCGATGGGTTCCACCATGCCCGAGGCCTGGCCGTAGAGGAAGCTCTTCCACCGGGAGAGGCCCTCCCGCCGGAGCGGAACCGACACCGCGGCGCCCTCGGGCAGGTTCTGGATGCCGATCCCGATGGCCAGCGCGACGGCCCCGCCGCAGCAGGCGGTGGTTTCGATCCCCGCCCCGAGAGCCCCGAAGGCCACCCCGACGGCCAGACCTTCAGGGATGTTGTGCAGCGTGATGGCCAGAACCAGGAGAATGCTCTTTTTCCAGGTGGTGTGAAGACCCTCCGCCATGTCCCTGTCCTGTCCCAGATGAAGGTGGGGCAGGAGCTTGTCCACAATTTTCAGGAAGGCCCCTCCGGCGAGAAATCCGCCCACCGCCGGCAGGATGGGAACCATGCCCATCTGCCTCGCCATATCCAGGGCGGGCTCCAGAAGGGACCAGAAGCTTGCCGCGATCATCACCCCCGCGGCGAAGCCCAGCATGCTGTCCAGAGCCTTTTTGTTGAGGTTCTTGAAGAAAAAGACCATTCCCGCCCCGACGGCGGTGAGACCCCAGGTAAAAAGGGTGGCCAGGAAGGCGGCCAGCACGGGGTTCATGTTCATGAGCACTTTCATGTAAAAACAGTATACGGCATCCCGATAAAAACGCAAGAGGATGGGCGCCGTATTTCCCGAAGCCGGAGGGGCTCTCCGGCCGCGGGCCCGGCCATAGCGCCCCTCCCCGGGACCGCCGGGAGTCCGGTCCGTCGCCTCCCCGCCTCCCCGCCTCCCCGCCTCCCCGGCGCCGCCGGGTCAGGCGTTCCCTGACGGGGCGCCCGGTCCGGCCGTCCCCGGGCTTAGCGCCGGTGCCCGTTGAGGATGAGGACCGAATCCAGCAGCCCCTCCGAGGCGGGCAGGGCAAACAGGGGCGTCAGGATAATCTGGCCGGCATTTTTCACCTCCAGACGCAACCTGCCGTCGGGGAAGGTATCGTCGGTTTCGAAGATATTGTCGCCCAGATACTTCAGCAGATACCAGCCCCGGCGGAAGGCGAAATGGCGGATGGTTGGAAGGTTCATGAAAAAGGAGTAATCGTCGCTTTTGACCAGGCGGACCTGCCGGGACGTAGAATTATCCGGATGCCCCCATAAGCCCACCAGGGGGTGGTCCGGGTCGGCGACGGGCCCTTGACGTTTGCCTCCGCCACCGGAACTGATCAGCTTGTCGTCAGGGTTTTCAAAAATGTAGAGTGAATCTCCTTCCCGCCATACGACATTCAGGGTGTCGTCCCGGCCGTCCTTATTGTCGTCCACATCGTACACTTTTACATGATCTCCGGTGTAGTCGTAGAAGAAACTCAAATATCTATGCGTGCCATCGAGCGAAAATTTCTCCTTGTAAAAGACCGTTTCCCTGGGGAGTTCGTTACGCCGGAACAGGACGGTCTGGTCATAGTGCACATCGATCCCCGAATCGATGTACCACTCGTTCGCCGTCAAAAACCTGAAGTCTTCCTCCGATTCCCCCCGTATGGGGGCCAGGGCCAGCAGTGTCGTCAGGACCAGCAACGCTTTCATTGTCTTCCTCCCAAGGGCAGCATGTTTCTTCGCTCCCGATACAGCATGTGGTAATGGGTCCAATTGGGGACCACCTTGTAGATGTCCCAGCGGGCGATCTCCCCCGGAGAGCGCCAGGTCCGCCCGGTGTAATTATTCCCCTTCCAGGGGTTCGCGGTATGGACTCCCCGGATCTCCGAAAAATCCCCCGTCGCCGCCCCGGGCCCCCAGTCGATGGAGGAGAGCGCCTCGGAGTGATAGGCCTTCCTGTCCTTCTCGTCTCCGATCCGGAGATGGACCAGAAAGGTCTCCGGAGCCCCTTCCATCGCCCGGAGAAGCTCCGCCCCGGGCCTGCCGTCTTTCAGGGTCTGCAGCTCCAGCCGGAACTCCCCCCCGGTGAGGTATCGCACCACCTCCGCCAGTTTGCCGGGGGACAGGTCCGAGTCGTTCAGGAAGAGGCCCGCATCCCGGACGGCCCGGTTCACCTCCGGCAGGGACAGGTTCCGGCCGGTGATGGTCTCGGCGCAGTACATAGCCGCGGTGAGCATGCAGCCGGAGGAGGCCAAGGAAACATACTGCAGCTCGGCGGGTTTGAATTTTGCGATAAAATCTTTTTCTTTTTCCGCACCGTCAAGAAATTTCTCCCGGGATACCCCCAGAGAGGCGAGGTAGCCCTCCTCGTCCCCGGCGTAGCCATTGCTTTTCGCTTCGTCCTGCAGGAACCGGGCAGCCGCATCCTCCGTTCGCCGGCGGTTCTCCCGGGCCACCTCCTCCCGGGTCATCTCCCCCAGAAGGGGAACATTGACATGGCCCGGGGAGTTCTGGTATTCCCCCCCGGTGACCACCAGGGGAAGGTAGAAATCCTCGTCGTTCCGGTATGCGTCCCGGAGGTATTCCAGAAAAAGCTCCTCCCTCCCCTGACGGGAAGCCTCACCGTGGAGATGGAGTTCAAATTCCAGGTGGGGGCTGGATGCGAGAAACCCCGGGCGCTCGCCGTCGATCTTCGCCGCCATCTGGAGCCGGGCGAGACTGCCGGCCCTGAGTTCGGCGAAGTTGCTCTCGTCCGTTTCCCGGGTCCCGTCGGGATGCAGGTCTCCCACCGGAACGCCGTTCCGGTGGGCCTCGTGCTGGAGGGTGATGCCCGCCAGGAACCCCGCCTCGCCCCGACTCTCCAGGCCTGCCAGATGGATCTCATTCCCCCGGGTCACCCCCCGGGCTTGGGTGAAGCCCACCAGAAGGTTCATGTCTCCCGACAGGAGCCGGTCCAGCAGGACCTGGCCTGCGGCATCCCCGAAACTGTACAGGGCCCGCAGGGCGGTCCCGACGCTTCGGGACCCCTCGTAGTCGCCGGCGAACTCCGCCCCTCCCCGAAGATCGGCAAACTGGATCTGGATGTTCTTCTTCCAGGCTCCCGCCCCGGCGGCGGCTTCCAGGATCCGTCCCAGACTGACGTCGGTCCCGCCGGACCCCAGGGAAAAAAGGGCCCCCGGACCGCCCAGGTTCAATTCCAGCATTCCGCCCCGGAGGGTCCGGCCTCCCGCCGAGACGCCGAAGATGCCGAAATCGGCGATGTTGAGCCGGGTCCGGCCGGTGAGACCGTATTCCGTCCCTGCGGCGGCCATTCCCCCGACGAAATCGGCGAAGGAACGGACCTCCCCGAGACGCGCCGCGCCGAGCCCCTCCACGCTTCCGGCAAGAAAGGTCCCCAGCAGGCCTCCGGTGTAGGACGCCAGTGCCCCATCTCCGGCCACCGCTTCCCGGAACACGTTCCACCGGAAATCGGGGCCCCCCGACCCCAGCCGGACGGCCTGCAGGGCTCCGCCGGCGGCATTGGACGCCAGCATCCCCGTCCCCTTCGTCAGAGTGTTCTGTAGGACTCCGCCGTTCCCCGCCACCCCTCCCAGGATCCTGAACCCGTCGGAGACTCCCAGGGCGACGGCGCTGAGGGCGGCCTGCCGTCCCAGGTCCCTGAAACCGGAAAACAGGCTCACCGTCCCGCCGGCTGCGTCCATGGCCGTGAAAACCGCGTCGTCCAGCAGATTCAGCGCCGCGGCGGCCCAGACATTTCCCGTCGCGGTGGCGGCTATTCCCACCGCCAGATTCGCCACGCTCCGCAGCGTGGGGGCCCCGAAAAAACCGTCGCTCCGGCCGTCATTGTTTTTATCGTCGTCCCAGAGCTTCTTGTTGTACCAGGTCACATCGAAGGAGGCGAGGCCCCGCATCTGCCGGGCCTGGTTCCGGAAAAACAGGGTCATGATCCTGCCCATCTCTCCGTAACCCGCTTCCGCCACGTTTTCGGGATCGTTCGTCTTCATCACCGGCGCGTAGCCCACATGCCAGGCGAAAAGGCCGTCCGCGTTCCGGTTGACGGATACTCCGTTCTCCACCCGGCCGTATCCCGCGGACGCCCGATAGGAGGATTCGGCTTTTTCAAAGGACTCCCGCAATTGACCCGCCGCTCCCCGCCACAGGCTGTCCATGTCTTTAGTGTTGTCTCTCCCGAAGATGAGCGCAAGGTATTTCCCGATATTTTCCCGGGCCAGGCGGACCATGGCGGCGATGTACTCGCCGCTTTTGCCTGTCAGACTGTCCCGACTCAGATCCGCCCCGCAGTCGAAATCCGGCGCCTCGAAAGGCCGGTAGCCCTGGATGGTTTGTCTCTCCCGTTCGATCCCGCCGAACAGGGTCTCGTCGATGACGGCCCTCCGGGTGAAGATGTTTCCCGACCTGGCGTAACCCGCCCCCCGCAAGGTGTCCGCCAGACTTTTATCCACCGACCGGTTGGCATCGGCCACCCGCCGGGCCGCCCCTTCCCGGACCTCCCGCACCGCCTTGCCCCATTCCACCGCGGTGACGAAAGCGGCGCCCCGGAGGATATCCTCCTCGATTTCCCGCGCCACGGCGCGGGCGCCGACCAGCGGGGATGGGCGCCAGATCCGGGGAAGGGCAGCGGCGGAGACGGATCGCCTTTCCCCCGACCTTTCCGCCAGAAGATCGGCGGTCCGCCCCAGCGAATCCAGAAACGACCGGTTCCAGATCCCGGCGGCCTTGTCGGAAAGGCCGGAGGAGAAAAGGATGTCCGGGATCCGGACCCCCTCCACCTCCGCGATGAGACGCTCCCGGTCCAGCCCCAGCTGTCCCGCCAGGTCCTCCACCCCCGCCTGCACCGTCATTTCCGCCCCGCAGACCGCCCATTCGTGCCGGCTCCGGTCGAGGAGCTCCCGTTCCGCCTCCCAGAGATCGACGCTCCGTCTGTAGGCGTCCGTCAGGTCGTTCCACTGACGGCTCCGGACATCCTCCAGCAGCCCCTCCCCGTCCCGCCAGCCCTCCCGACCCGCCCGGTAGAGATCCGCCAGCCGGCGGGCCCATTGGGACCGCCTGTTTTCCAGCGCCTCCCCCTCTCCCTCGAGGGCGAGGCGGGCGGTTTCCATGATCGCGGAGAGTTTCGCCGCGAACAGATTCTCCAGATCCCCGGCGAGGAGCCGCAGCTTGTATCCGCCCCCCGGGATGGTGTCGGCGGCCAGCGACCGGGTGACGGCGATATCGAACTCCGATTTTTTCTCCTCGCTGAAGGCTCCTGCCCCGAAGAGGGCCGTCATGGCCTCCCGAAGCTCCGCCGGGGAGGCTCCGGGATCTTCGACGATGGCCCGGTACCTTTCCCGGGCGGAGTGTCTTTCAGCCAGAAGGCCCGCGGCCCGGAGTTCCGCCTCCCCCCGCGCCGCCTCGGCGGCATCCTCGTAATACCAGCGGAGGACCGCCGTCACAGCGAAGACATTCTCTTTTTCCCGATCTCCCAGATGGGGAAACAGGGTTTCCACATCCCGGGCCAGAGCGGAGGGAGGGGCCTGTCCCGCGAGGCGGCCCAGGGCATCGAGGTAATCGTCGGCAGAGCGGATTTCCGAAAACCCCAGTCCGGTGAGCTGTCCTCCGACCCGGGCGAGGGTTTCGGACGCGGCGGAAAAGCCCCGGGCGGACCGGGCCAGGAGGTCCCGCTCCTCCGCGCCGGTGAGGTGGGCGGCGGAGATATCCTTCCGCAATGCCCGGATCCGGTTCCCCTCGGCATGCATCCACGGGCGGTACCACTTCTGGCAGTACCGCTGACGGCTGTAGGCCCGGTCGTTCACCTGGGCAAAAACCGAGTCCCCCACATCTTTCCCGATGGAAACGGCGATGTCCACGAGGTTTCCGGTGACCATCGCCATCTTGTAGAAGCCGTACAGCCCCCGCAGCCGGGGATCGGAGGTGAGACTCCGGTAAGCGTCCCGGGTTCTGTCCCGGACCAGATTGTCCAGGGAACCCACGTTGATATAATCCTTCAGCAGTTTGACCCAGCTGGGGTGGGAGAACAGGAAGACATGGATCTCCGGCGGGTTCCCCGTTTCCAGATCCCCCTGGATGACCGCATCGAAGTAATAGGCCAGGGCGAAGCTGCGGAGAAGCCCGGAGGGGTCGGTTTCCCCGGCGAGAGCTTCCATCCAGAGGGCCGCGTCGGAGGAGAATCGCCGGGAAATATCCTCCAGACTACCGGAAAAATAGGCCTCCACCTCCCGGGCGAACAGGGCTTCGTCCTCCGGACTGAAACCCGTCGGTTCCGCCGCCCCGTCGGCGGGGATGAAGGGCAGTCCCTGGACGGTCCCGTTCTCCCCGGGCATGACAAAATGAAAAACCCGACGGACCATGGATTCGGCGGTTTTTTCCGCCTCCCACCGGGCCTCTTCCAGAATCTTTCCTTCCCGGGCGGCGGTCTCCTCGACGGCCAGAAGATGCAGCAGCCGGGACCTGAATCCGGCCTCCCGTTCCTTGGCCTCCCGATAGACCGGGTCGATCCCGTCCCCCGGGGGGAGCCCGGCGGCCGGGAGAAAAGATTCCAGGGCGCTCAGCGCCGCCCTCAGCCTCTCTTCGGCGGCCTGCCGTTTCTTCAGGGTTTCCCGGGGAGAAGACTCGCCGGGCTCGCAGCCCGAGGCGGCGTAATCGGCAATCTCCCGGGCCTGGAGCAGGGCGGCCCGGGTCTCCCCCAGGGCCGACCGGGCGGCGTCCAGGGCGGTTTTCCGGCGGCCGTGCTCCTCCGATTCCCGATGGAAGGCCTCCAGGGCCTCCTGGTACGACCGCCGGGCCTGGTCCCGGAGCCGGGCCGCATCGTCCATCCGCCGCCTTTCCGGGTCCACCCGGACCCGCAGATACTCGTTCCGGTCCTCCTCCAGGATCCGGATGTCCCGGACAAGGTTCTTCTCCATATCCCGGTTCCGCTGCGCCCGGGCTTCGGCCGCAAAAATCTCCTCCCCCAGTTCCTCCGGGTATCCGAAAAAGGGAAGCTCCTCCGGGGAGACAAAGACCGCCAGGGCCTTGTCGGCGATGGTCCGATGGAGTTCATCCTCCGGGAAGGCCGCCCACCGCTCCAGGGCCTCCGCCAGGTATCCGGGCAGGTTGAGGTTACGGATCGCTTCTTCCATGGCGGCTGCAGCTTCGCCGGGATTCTCCGTCACCGCCTCCAGGAGAGACCGGAGTTCCCGGGCGTCCCTCCCGGCGTACATCAGGAGAAACGCCGGCGCCCGCCGTCCGTAGGACCGGTAAACCTCCCGCCGGAGTTCCGCCTCCCCGCCGCTCGGGCCCTGCGCGACCCTCGCCATGAGAGCCTCTCCCTCCGGGGCGGAAAGAAAGGGCAGAAGAAGGAGTTCCCGGACCAGCTGGGAGACCTGGTCCTGACCGTCCTGCAGGGCCAGGAGTTCCGCCGCCTCCAGGGCGTCTTCCCGAAGAACTCCCCTCCTCTCCCCTTCGGAAGCGGCGCAGTACAGATGCCAGGACAGAAGGCGGCCGGCCTCGTCGGAGCGGTACGCCGCGAGTTCCTCCCGGCAGAGGGCCAGCATGTCCCGCAGGACCTGGGTGTCGCCGCTGCGGTACAGGGACAGGGTCTCTTCGTAGGATGCCCGGGCCCCGCGAAGATGCTCCTCCGACGCTTCAAGAGACCTCAGGGCCTGCCTCAGCCTTTCCGCGGAGGCGGAGACCCTGCGGCCGCCCTCCGAAAGAAGCTCCGATGCCGCCTGCAGGGCCCGATCCGCCCGGGAATGGTCCTCCTCCCGCAGACGGAGTTCCTCCGCCGTCTCGGCCTCGGTGGGGCGGCGGGACGACCGGTCTTCCGCGTACGCCACAAGCCCCCGGGCGGCCCGGGTTTCCTCCTCCAGAAGTTCCAGACGGGCCCTGACCCGGAGAATTTCCCTCTCCAGAGGCGGGCCCGCATCCTCCCCCCCGTAGGCCCGGATCCTCTCCTCCAGCTCGGCGGCCATTTCCAGGGTCTGATCCAGAAGCCGACGGTTCCGGGGCCCCACGCCGTTTTCCCCCACCCAGAAATTGATCTCACTCCGGAGGGCCGCGGCCTCCTCCCCCGCCGGAGCCGACCCTCCCTGCAGGAGGCGCTCCAGTTCGTCCCGGAGGACCCTGCCGTTGCGCTCCGCCGCCTCGATGAGGGCGGAGCATTCCCGGTGCAGATCCAGGCAGACCCCGATCTCGTCCCGGAGGCCCCGCATCCGCTCCTCCGCCGCCGAGGCCAGCTCCGCCATGGCGAGCTGATAATCGGCGCGGAAAGAGGCCAGACTCTCCTCCCAGGCCCGGCTCCCGACCCTTTCGATTTCTTCCATCCGGGAAAACCAGGACTCCCGGCTTCGGATGAAATCCTCTTCCGCGGACCTCCAGGAGTCCTCCGCCTGCTGGAAGGTCTCCCCCGCCCGGGTTTCCCAGGCCAGCCGGGATGCGAGAAAACGCTCCTCCGCCCTGCTCCAGGCCTCCAGCCCCGCCTCGAACTCCCGGCGGAAGTCCTCCTTCCAGGTTTCCGGGTCCGGCCTGATGCTCTCCGGCGCATCCTCCAGTCCCCGGGGCAGTCCCGAGAGCAGCCTCTCCAGCCCCGCAGCCAGGGTGATTTCCGTTTCCGCGGCCAGGCGCGGCGCCACCGCCCCTGACCCGGCGTCTTCGCTCTTTTTCCGGAGGGAAAACGAGTCCGCCAGCCGGGCGGCGATGAAGCGGCTCTCAGCCAGGCGGGAGACCCTCTCGAACTCCCTCCGGGCGGCCAGAAGACTCTCGGCGATGCCCAGAGCCATGACGGGGGCGGCCTTTTCCGCCAGCCCGGGGGGCAGGGAGGTCAGGAGTTCCTGACTCTCCGCCCGGGCCTCTTTCTCCCAGGCGGCAAAAAGGGCCTCGGCGGACTCTTCCACCCGTCGTCTGCGGGTCTCCTCGTCGGCGGCGAAGCCGTCCGGCCCCTTGAAGAGGGGATCCCCTTTCAGGTCCCGCAGGACTCTCCCGGCGCCGTCATGTTCCAGTATGAGGCCCAGGTCCGCCTCCCGGAGGGCCCGGATGAAATCCCCCAGCCCCGGAGAGGAGACCAGCGCGTCCTTCCTCCGCTCCAGCCAGCGGGAGAAGCGATGCTCCGCGATCCGGGACAGCTCCTCCCGTTCCCGGGGGTCTGAAGCGATGGAGGCTCCCCGGAAGAGGCTGTTCCACAACTCCGGATCAGGGCCACGGTCGGCGACCTCCATCCGGGCGAGAAAATCCCGCCGGAAATCCGAAAAAGACGACTCCCCCGCCGGATGCGGGTGCGCCCATCCGTAAAAAACCGGCACGGCGAAAATGACCGCCGCCGCCATGAGGCCTGACTTCCTCATCCCCCTCCCCCCTTTGGAAAAAGTCTTTCCACGGAGGATTACGTCGCCGGCTTTCGGGATGCTTCACTTTGGATGAAAAAATTCGTATCATCTATCCCATGATCCGTTCTTTATCCTTCGTAACCGGGTACCCCACCGGTCTGCCCGGAATCGGCCGCCGAAAGCTCGGTTTCCAGGACAGGCTGAATGTCCTGGTCGGTCCCAACGGCTCCGGGAAAAGCACGATCCTCTCCACCCTGGCCCGGGCGGTGGGCTGCGGCGACGGCGGCTGGTCCCGGGGCGAGGCCGCCGAACTGGACTTCGACTATCGCATCGACTGGGACGGAAGACCGGTCTTCTATCAGGACTGCCACCGGGATTCGGAAATATCCTTTCTCAACCCGGCCTTTTTCACCGAAAAAGCCTTTCTCCGCTCCTCCGGGGAAAAGCGCATCGGGCTCATCAACGAACTCATCGACGCCTTCGAAACCCGGTTTCCCACGTACAAACTGAAAAGCGACGACAGGCCCACCATTCTTCTTGACGAGATCGACAATCACATCGGCTTCGCCGGGCAGTCCATCCTCTGGAAGGACGTCTTTCCCGGACTGCTGAAAAAATACCAGGTCATCGTTTCCACCCACAGCATCTTTCCCCTCCTTCTCCGGCGGGACAACTCCCTCCGGAGCGACAACATCATCCAGCTGTACCAGGATTATTCGGGGATCTGCATCGGGGAGCTGGCCGAAGCCATCCAGTACTTCAACCGATAAGCCCCCGCCCGGGGAGGTTTGCCGCCGCCTCCGGAGCGGAGGGTACGGGGCCGGGTCCGGGTTCGGAAGGCCTGAGTCCGGCTCCGGGGTGGAAGGCCCGGGTACGGGGCCGAGTCTGGGTGGCAGGGCAGGCCCGGTGGCTCGAAGGGCCCGGGAGGTTCGGTTCCGCCTCCGGGGCGGAGGGTACGGGGCCGGATTCCGGATCCGGGTTCGGAAGGCCTGGGTCCGGCTCCGGGGTGGAAGGCCTGGAAGGCAGCGCAGGTCCGGAAGGCCCGGGAGACCCGGAAGGCCGGCGGTCCTTCGTGAAGCCGGACTCCGGGGACCCGCCGGAGCTGCTCTTCCCGCCGCGCCGCCGGATGCCCCCCGGATTCGAATTTTTTCCTCCCACACCGAAGCGGGCATGCCCGCGCCCCCGTAGTAGGGGGCATGAAACCTATCCCTTTTTCCTGGGCCCTGCCCTGTCTCGCGGCGGCAGCCCTCTGGGGCTGCCGCGCCGCGTCGGCGTCGGAGAAGGCGGCGGCCTACATCAGGGCGAAGGACCTGTATCTGGGAAACCGGCCGGAGGAGGCCCTGGCCCTTCTGGAACGCGGACGGGAGATCCGCAGTTTTCCCCCCGCGGCATTTCTGAAGGGGAAGATCCTCCATCTGTCGGGGAGAAACGGCGACGCGGAGGAGGCATGGAGGGAGCTGCTGCGGATCCGGCCCTCCCATCAGGAAACGAGGAAGTGGCTGTCCCGGCTTCTCATCGATCAGGGCCGGGTGGAGGAAGCGGAGGCCCTCCTGGCCGAGGCCCTGGCGGATGATCCGGAGGACCCGGAGCTGCTCACCCTCACCGGCAGGGCCCGGCTCCGGCGACGGGACACCGCCGGGGCGGTGGAGTACTTCTCCAAGGCGAAGACCGCCCTGGAGCGGCTGGCCGAGGGGCCGCTGGAGCTCTCGGAGATCTACCGGGCCTTCGGCATGCGCCGGCGGGCCGTCCGGGAGCTGGACCTGGCGGCGGCCCTCCTGGGGCCCGACAGCTCCCTGTCCCGGAGAACCCTGGAGCTTCGCCGGACCCTGGCGGAGGACGGCCCATGAGGGCCCCCGTGGTTCTTCCGGTCCTGGCGGCCCTTCTGAGCTCCTGCGCCGTCTTCGGGAGTGGGGCGGTCCGCTCCTCCTGGCGCTCCGGCGCTGCCGGTGAAAGGCAGAGCCCGGCGATTCTGGTCCTGGACCGGGTGGAGGCCGACGCCGGAGCGGGTTCGGAAAGGATAGCCCGGAACGCCGGGTATATCGCCGAACTCCTCCTGTCGCGGAAGAACCAGGCCCTGGACCCGGCCGCCGGGCTGAAGGAACGGCCTCCGGCGGCGGATGGAGGGGCGGCGGCTCACCCCCGGGAAACCCTGCGGGTGCGCATAGCCCTGGGGGAGGCGACCCATCTGCGGGGCTTCACCCCGGTGACCACCGTTTCGGCGGAGATAACTCTCCACAGGGGAGACTCCCCCGAAGCCGTCGTCCGGAGCCTCCGGGGAGTGGACACCCGGGAGAGTCTCGCGTCCTACCCCTTTCTGTACCGGTTCCTCGAAAAAGCCCTGGGAGACCTGCCGTGAGGGCCCTCCTCATACCCCTTCTGTGCCTTGCCCTTCCGGGGCCGGGACGGGCCGACGGGTCCATCGACCTGGCGTCGGCGGTCCGGCTGGCGATGGCGAACAGCGGGGAGCTGGCGGCGGCCCGGCTGGAGCTGCTCACCGGCGCGGCACGACGCTCCGCCGCCCTCTTTTCCCTCCTCCCCGCCGTGTCGCTGACCTATTCCCACAGCGATTCGGTGGTCTATGACGGCCCCGATTCGGGGCTCCGGAAAATCCTCGTCTCGGTCTCCCAGCGGATCTTTGGCGGCGGCGCGGGTTCCCGCGCGGTGACGGCGGAGGATAGGCGGCTGGATCTGGCCCGCCGGACCCTCCTGTCTCTGGAGGAGGAGACCGCGGCGGAGGTGGTGAGGAAATACGCCGACCTTCTGGCCTGGCGCGCCCGGAAGAGGACTCTGGAAGAGGCCGTCGACGCGGCGCGCTTTCAGCTGTCCATAGCCCGGGAGGAAAGCCGCCTGGGGGTCGCCACCGAAACCGACGCCCTGCTGGCGGCTCTGGAGGTGAAGGACCTGGAACTGGAATTGGCGGAGGCGTCGGTGAAGGAGAAACGCTCGGGCTTCGACTTCGGCAGGTTCCTGGGCTTCCGGGACGGTGAGACTCCGGTCCCCCGGGGACGCATCGATCTGGACTATCGGGGTTCGGTGAACACGGGAGACAGGGACCTCTACCTCGACGGAGCCCGGAAGAGGTCCCTGATCATGGAACAGCTCTCCCTGCGGGTCGCGGAGAGCCGGGACGCGCTGAAGTCGGCCCGGGGCGGACGGCTTCCCGAGATCGGACTGGGGGCGGACTTCTCCCTGACGGGCCCCGCTTTCCCCCTCTCCCGACCGGGATTCGGCCTGACCCTGCGGGTGGGCTGGTCCTCTCCCGAATTCCCCCTGTCCTTCGGCCTGGGGCTGGGCAGGGAAGGAAGGTATCAGCGGAGCCGGTCGGTGGACGCCGCCTTCGGGCCCGCTCCCCGGCGGGGGGTGGAAGGGGTGGCCGTCGCCCGCGCCCGGCTGGAGCTGGCCGCCCGGGACTTCACCGCCGGGGCGGGGGAGCTGGGCTTCGCCGTTCTTGAGGAACTGGCGGCGGTGGAGCAGCTCCGGGAGGCGGCGGAGCTTCTCCGGGAGAAGGTCAGGCTTCGGGAGAAGAGGCGGGAGATCCTGGCCCTGATGGTGGAGATCGGGGAAGCGCCCCGGATCGATCTGCTCCGGGAGGGCATCGAGGTTTCCCAGGCCCGGATCGGGGTGGTGGGGGCGGTGATGGATCTCTTTCACCGGGAGGCGGGGCTTCTGCGGCTCTGCGGGTTTTCGGTTCTGTCATCCCGTGCCACGCCCATCGTTCTGCCGGAGGGGGACGCATGAGGGCCGCATCGCTGGCCCTGGCGGCCCTTCTCGCCGCGGGCTGTGGGAAAAACCGGGCAGAACCCGCCCCCCGGATGGCGGAGAGGGTCAGGGTGACGAAAGTGGAAGAGGTGGAGAGCCGCCCCGAGGTGGAGACCTGCGGATCCCTGGTCTATTCCTCCAAGGCGGATGTTCATTCCCCGGTGGAGGGGAGGATCGAGGCGGTGCATGTGGAGGAGGGGGACCGGGTCGCCCGGGGAACGCTCCTGGCCTCCGTCGCGACGGAGGCCCTTCTCCTGTCCCTGGAGCGGGCGCAGAGCACCGTGTCCACCCGGGAGGCTGACCTTCGCGTGGCGGAGGCCCGGCTGCAGGAGGGACGGCGGGAGGTGGAGGCTCGGCTCTTCCGCCTCCGGATGGCGGAGGCGGAGATCGAAATGCGCAGGGCGGAGCATCGGAACCTGAGTTCCATCTGCGCAAACAAGAGGATACTGTTCCACGCCGGGGGAGTCCCCGCGGGAGAGCTGGAGGCGATGGAGACCCGCCTCATCACCGCGGGGATCGCGGTGGAGCTGGCGGAAATAGACCTGCAGCGGCAGTCGGTGGGGTTCCGGGAGGCGGATATCCGGGAAGCGGGTCTGGAAGCTCCCCGGGACGGAAAAGATTTTCTGTCCCTTCTGGTGGGACTGAACACCCGGACCCTGGAGGCGGAGAGATGCGCCGCCCGGGCGGAACTGGACGCGGCCCTGACGGACCTGCGCCGGGCCCGGCTTCTTCTGTCGGAGGCGCAGATCCGGTCCCCCGTGGAGGGGATCGTGGGCCGGCGGGGGGTGGAGCCCGGCGACTCCATAACCGGAGGGAGCCCGCTTTTTTCGATCTTCTCCGTGGAAACCCTGCACGCCGTGGTGGACATCGGGGAAAAGGATCTTCCCCGGGTCGCCCCGGGGATGACGGTGGAGGCATTCGTGGGCTCCTTTCCTCCCCTCACGGGGCAGATCGGGCTGGTGGCCCCCTTCGTGAATCCCGCGACGAAATCCGCCGAGGTCAGGATCCGGGTGTCCAACCCCTCGGGAAGGCTCCGACCCGGGATGTTCGTCCGGGTGACGATCCCCACCGGGGAAGCCGTCCGGCGCCTCCGGATTCCCGCCTCCGCGCTGGTCGAAGAGAGGGAGGGCGGGTATTCGGCGCTGGTCCTGCGGAACTCCCGGGTCTTCCGGACCGGGGTGGAGAGTCCCGGGCCGGAGGGCGGCTTCGCGTTCATCGACAAGGGGCTGTCCCCGGGGGATCTGGTGGTGGAAAGACCCTCTCCGTCCCTCCAGGACGGGATCCTGGTGGAGGCGGTGCGATGAGAACACGGGAGCCCCGTCGACGGAAAAACCCTTTGCGGACGCTTCTCCTCCTTGCGCTCCTTTCCATCCCTCCCCTGTCCTGCGGTCTGGCGCAGCTCCCCGACCCCGGAGGGATCCGCTGTTTCCCGTCGGCGGACGGGGCGGTGCTGGAAGCGGGCGAAACCGTCGGAGTGAGCTTCGATTTCCCCGTGCACCGGAGGAGCGCCGAGGAGCTTCTGTCGGTCCGGGATTACCGCGGCCCTCTTGAGGGCAGGCTGTCCTGGGACGGCGGCTCCCTCCGGTTCGCCCCCGAACCGGACTATGTCCCGGGGAGGCGGTACATCTTCTCCTTCAGCGGGACCTTCCGGGACGAAAAAGGCTCCATGCGGGAGCATCGGCACTGCGTCTCCTTTCATTACGCCGCGGTGAGGGAGAAGGGGGCGGGACTGGTGTCGGCCTCTCCCCCTCCGGGCTCGATCCTGTCCGGCGACGGGGAGATCCTTCTGGAGTTCTCCTCCCCCATGGACCCGGTCTCTTTCCTTACCGGGCTTTCGGTGGAACCGAAGACCCCCTTCGCTTCCCGCTGGGACGGGGAGGGCCGGAGTCTCCGAATCTCCCCGGAGAAGGGCTGGAAGAACCTCTCCTCCCTGACCCTCGTTTTCGGGGATGAGCTGGCGGACCGGGAAGGCTTCCCGTCGGCCCCCCGGGGCCCCCTGCTCTACTTCGTCCAGGGGGACACGGAGCCGCCCCGGCTCATCTCCGTCGAGGCGGCCCTGAACGACCCGGAGGCCCTCTTCCCTCCCGTCGGGGGGGACCTGTCCCATTGCCTCGCCTTTCGGGACGCCCTGCGCCTCACCTTCAGCGAGGCCATGAAGCCGCAGGAAACTCGGGATGCGGTCTCCCTCGCGCCGGAGCCTCCCGGATCCTGGCATTGGCTGGACCGGCGGACCCTGATCTTCCGGCCCCAGACCGGGTACCGGGCGGGTCAGACCTATACCCTGACCCTGGGTCCCCAGGCGGAGGACCTGGCGGGAAACCGTCTGGCCCCCGTCGCGCCGCTGAGCTTCGTCCCCCGCATCGAACTTCTCACCGCCACCCTGGAGCTGGCGGGGGACGGCCTCTTCCTCTCCGACGGGGAGTTCTCCGCCTCCGAACCGCGTCTCATCAGTCCGCCCCCGCCGCGCTGGACCGATTACACCTTCATCATCCGCTTCCACGGCGGCCGCTTCGAAACCCGGGAGGAGAAACTGGCCGCCCAGAGGGGCATCGTTCTCAGGCGCCTCTTTCCCCCCTCCACCCCGGACCCTCACCCGGTGGGCTGGTCCTGGCCCTCCCCCGACCGGGTCTCCGTCACCTTTTCCGGCTTCCGCCCCTCCCCGGCGGCGGGGGGAAACCACTACCTGCTGCATCTGAGGGGAGGGCCCGAGGGGATCAGCACCGGGGACGGGAACATGTTTCCCCGGAGCCGGGAGCAGCTTCTCATGACCCGGGAGGAGGAATGAAAAAAAGCGCCGTCTTCGTTTCCCTTGTCCCCCTGGCCGTCCTGGCCGCCTGCGCCCTGGCGACGGAGTTCGTCTCCATGGACGCCCCGGAAGTGACGGCCTTCCTCCCCGCCGGAGAGTTCGTGTCTCCCCGGGAGGCGGGGGAGATGGACATTCTCTTTTCCACCGGAATGAGGACCTCCTCGGTGGAGAGGGCTTTCTCTCTCCGGGCGGAGGGCCGTCCGGTGGAGGGGCTTTTTACCTGGTCCCGGGGAGACCGCCGTCTGGTTTTTTCCCCCCTGACGCCCATCCCGGGGCCCGCGAGCTACACCCTGGAGGTCACCTGCGCCGCAGAAGACCGGCACGGCAACTCCCTGCGGGAGGATTTCCGACGGGTCTTCCATACCCGCCCCGAACTGGAAAGGCCCCGGGTCCTGAGGGTCTCGCCCGAGCCGGGTTCCGCCGGGGCGGCCCCGAGGGAGGCGGTCCGGGTTTTCTTTTCCGAACCCATGGAAAAGGCTTCCACCGCGGCGGCCTTCTCCATGGTCCCCGCCCCTCCGGGGTTTTTCTCCTGGGAGGATGAGGACCGGACCCTGGTCTTCCAGCCTCTGGAGGATTACCGGGCCGGTGTCTCCTACCGGGCGCGGGTCGCCTCCTCCGCCGCGGACCTGGCGGGGAACAGTCTCGGGGAGGATACGGTTTTCGTCTTCACCGCCGCCGGAGAGCCCTGGACCCTGGAGGGGGTGGAAACCCATCCCGGCGGGGCGGTTCTGCCGCCCCCGGGTCCCGGGGAGTTTCTCGGGCCCCAGCCCCCCATCGAGAAGGACCAGAGGTTTCTGCTGCGCTTCGGCTCTCCAGTCCCGCCGGAGGACCGGCGCTACCTGGTCTCCCTCCTCCCCTCGGTCCCCTTCACCCTGTCCTGGAGACCCCCCGGGGACGGGGCGACCCTGGAGTTTTCCGAACCCCTGGCCTGGGACACCCTCTACGAACTGAGGGTCCGGGACGAGGTCCGCCGTTTCACGGTGAACGGGGAGGGCTCCCGGCCTCCCGCCGTCGCCGGGGTCTTCTTCCTGCCCCACGGGGGGGCTCCGGAGCCGGAACGGGTGGAGCTCCATCTGGCGGACAACCTGGCTCTGCCCGACTCCGAGGACGCGGCCTTCGAAATCCTCCTCACCCACGGGGACGGGACGGGCATCGTCCTCGCCTCCTTCCTGTCCTCCTTCTCGCTGACCGCCGGCTCCGGAACCGTCAGCCCCTTCCGGGTGGAGACCCCCGCCTCGGCCCCCGGGACAAGCCTGTTCCGGGTCCTGTGCCGGGTGTCCCCCGGGGCGGAGCCGGGGATTTTGCGCATCGACATCACGAAGGGCCTGCGGGACGGGAGGGACAATCACCTGCCGGAGGATTTCATCCTTACGGTGAACCTTCTATGAAGATCATCCTGTTCTGCATTTCCCGACCCGTCTCGGTCCTGGCCGCCGCGGCGGGGATACTCCTCTTCGGGACCGTGGCCTTTCTCCACCTGGGGGTGGAATTGCTTCCGGACCTGAGAATCCCCCTGGTCCGGGTGGCCACCGCCTTTCCGGGCATGGCCGCGGAGGACGTGGAGAATCTGGTGACCCGGCCCCTGGAAAACGCCCTGTCCCCGGTCCGGGGACTCCGGGGGATCCAATCGGTGACGAAGGAGGAGGTGTCTCTCATCGACCTGCGCTTCGACTGGACCAAGGATTTCAGGACTGCGGCGGCGGAGGTGAGGGAGAAAGTCGACGCCGTCTACCCCTGCCTGCCCTTCGGGATCGACCGCCCCCTGGTGGTCACCGAGGACCTGAACGCCCGTCCGGTGATGGCCCTCGCCCTCTCCCCCTCCCCGGGCCGGAGTCTCCGGGACGCCGGGGAACTGGCGAAGAGGGAGATTTCCGCCGCCCTGGCCCGAATCCCCGGAGTCTCCTCCGTGGACATCGTCGGGGCGGGGAAAACGGAGATCCTCGTCCAGGCGGACCGGGAAAAACTGGCCGGAACGGGGATGTCCATCCGGGACCTGGCGGAAATCATCGCCGCCGCCACGGCGGACAGACCCGCGGGAAAGATCCTCGAGGCCGGCCGGGAGCATCCCGTCACGGTGAGGTCGGGCATCGATACGGCGGAGAAACTCCGGAGGCTCCCCTTGACGGCGGGCCCCCGCTCGGGGGCGGCTTTCACCCTGGGGGACCTGGCCCGGGTCACCGAAGGCCCCGGGGAGACCGGTTCCTTCTTCCTGGCCGACGGGAAGCGCTGCGTGGGGATCCTGATCGGCGGAACCCCCGAGGCGGGCAGCCGCGCCGCCGCCCGGGCGGTCCTGGCGGAACTGCCCCGGTTGCGGGACAGGTATCGTCGGGAGGTGGAGATCCGGGTGGCCTCCGACTCCAGCCGGGAAATCGACGCGGCCCTGCGGGGCCTTCCCCGTGCGGCGGGGCTGGGCATCGCTTCGGTCTTCGCGGCGCTGACGGTGATCTTCGGCGGGTGGACGATTCCCCTCATCGTGTCCGCCTCGGTGCCCCTCTGCTGCGCCGCGACCTTCCTGTTCATGCGGTTCACCGGGATGAGCCTGAACGTGGTGTCCCTGTCCGGAATGACCCTGGGCATCGGCATGATCGTGGACAACAGCATCGTCGTCGTGGAGGCCCTCCTGGATCGGGGAAGGATCAGCCCCAGGGAAGCCGCCCGCCGGGTGAGGGAAACGGCCTTAGCCATCTTTCCCTCCACCGCCACGACGGTCCTGGTCTTCCTCCCCATCCTGTTCATCCCCGGAGTCGTGGGGGCCCTCTTCGCCGACCTGGCGGCGGTTCTGTCCTTTCTGCTGGGGGTTTCCCTCATCTTCGCGTTGACCCTGACCCCGGCCCTGGCCGTCCTGATCTCCCCCGCCCCCTCCCCCGGGCCCGGAATCCTCGGCGGCTTCGGCGGGCTCTACGCAAGGTATCTCCGGGCCGCCCTCCGCCGCCCCTGGATGCCCCTGACGATTTTTCTGGTCCTCATCGCCATCGGCGCCGGAACCTTCCTGAGGCTGCCCCGGGCGGTCATGCCCCGACGGGACGCGGAGCTCCTGGAACTCACCGCCGCCTTCCCCCCGGGGTCCCTCATCGCCGACACCCTGGAGGAAAGCCGCAAACTGTCCCTCCGCTTCCTGGAGATCCCCGGCGTGGAAGGGGTCTGGGCCGAGGCCGGGGGAGACGAGGATTCCCCCATCGACCGGGGCGAGGCGGGGAGAAACCCCTGGACGGTCCGTTTCCGTCTCGGTCTGAAGGGCCGTCCCGCCGGGGAGGCGGCGCGGGACATCACCGCCGCGCTGACGGGAACGGCGGCCCTGCGGGACGGTCCGTCCCCCCCGGAGGATCCGGTGAGCCGCCTTCTGGGGGCCCGAAAGGGGCATGCCCTGCGCCTTTCCGGGGGAAGCCGGGAGGAACTTCTCCGGCGGGGGGAGGAGATCCGCCGCCGGCTCGGCGGAGAAGGACTGGTCGCCGGTGTCTTCATGGACACGGAGAAAACCCTCCCCCGGGTGGACTACCGGCTTGACCCCGTGGCGGCGGCCTTCCACCACATAGGCGCGGGGGAGGCCCTGGATATCCTGCAGACCTCCCTGCGGGGGAGGATCGCCGCCGGCTTCCGCCGGGACGACCGGGAGATCGGGGTCAGGGTGCGTCTGGGAACGGGAAAGCCGGCGATGTTCCCCGACCTTTCGGCGATCCCCCTTCCTGGAAAGGGGGGCTTCATCCCCGCGGGGGAAACGGGGTCCTTCGACCGGGGTTTCTGTTTTCCGGAGCTGCACCGGACCGACCGGGTCCCATCGGTGACCCTGACCTTCGATCCGGCCCCGGGCGCGGAATCCGCCCTGGAGCGGATGCTGGCGGCGGAGCCCCGGGCGGAGCTTCTGTCCCGGTCGGGACTCCGGACGGAGGCGAAATCCGCCCTTCTGGTTTTCGCGCTGGCGGCCCTCATGATGTACCTCCTTCTGGGAGCCCAGTTCGAGTCCGTCCTGGTCCCGCTCCTGCTTCTCCTCTCCTTTCCGCTGTCGGCGGCGGGGAGCTTCCCCATGCTCCTGGCTTTCGGGTACAGCCTGAACGTCAACTCCTTCCTGGGAATTCTCATCCTGCTGGGAACGACGATCAACTCGCCGATCCTTCTCACCGCAGCCTACGGCGGTGGCGGACCCCGGCGGATCGTGGAGGAATCGGTGAGGCGGCTCCGTCCCCTGACAGCCACGGTGGCCACCACCCTGACCGCCCTGGTTCCGGTGCTGCTGAACCGGGGTGGGGAAAACATCCTCCAGAGCAATACCGCCGCCTCCCTGGCGGGAGGCCTGGCGGCGGGAACGGCGGCGATCCTCCTGGTCTATCCTCCCCTGTATCTTTTCGCCACAGGGCGGCGGAGGCGCGGATCATGACCCGCCGAAGTCCCGCCGGCGTCCGTCCCCTCCGGGCCTTCTTCATCTTCATCGCCCTTCTCGCCGCCCTTCTGACGGCGGCCCTGCCGCTGACCTTCAGCGCCAGGGTTCCCTCCGGGGAGATTTCCTTCGTCATCCGCATCGACTACCCCGGCTCCTTCGAATCGGAGGTGGAGAGGATCCTGGCCGTTCCGCTGGAGGAGGCCCTATCCACGGTCCCCGGCATCGTGGGGATGGTTTCCTCCTCCGAACGGGATCGGCTGCGGATGCATCTGGTTTTTTCCCATCGTACCGACGAAACCGAGGCCTACCTTCTGACACGGGAAAAAATCTTCTCGTTGGAGCACAGGTTCCCCCCGGGAGTCCGGCGCCCCCTCATAAGCCACGCGGACCCCCGGGACCGGCCGGTCTTCGTCGCCGCCTTCCCCGCCGGGGATTCCCCGCCCCTGGAGGAGCTCCGGCGCCGCTACGAAGCGGTGGAAGGGGCCGGAGAGGTCCTGGTATCCGGCGGGAACCGCCGGGAGATCCATATCGTCGCGGACCCCGAAGACCGGGCGGATGTTTTTTCCATCCTCCGGGCGGTCAGAAACGCCGCCGCATCGGGGACATTCGGCTCCGCGGGAAAGCCGCCTCTGTGGATGCGGGGCCGTCCCCAATCCATCGAGGCAATACGACGAATCAGGCTGGGTCCCGCCATGGAACTGGGAGACCTGCCTGCGGCGGGTTTCGCCGCGGCGGACAGGGTCGGCTCCGCCCGGCTGGACGGCGGGGAGGTGATCATCGTCTCGGTGCGGTCCGCGGGGACGGCGGAGACGGAGGGGGTTTGCCGGCGTCTGCGCGGTCTCACGGCGGAGATCTCCGGCGGGGTGGTTCTGTTCGATGAGGGCGAAGGGGCGCGGAAGGAGTTCCGCCGGCTTCTCCTGACGGCCGTCCTCGGGTGGGCGGCCATGGGGATCCCCGCGGCCTTCGTTCTGCGGCGGCCCCGCCGGATTTTTCCTGTCCTGCTGAATCTCCCCTTTTCCGCCGCCGCCGCCCTGGCGGCCTTGACCGTCACGGGCCGCCCCCTGGATTCCCTGAGCCTGTCGGCCATCATCGCGGGGTCCGGGATGGTTCTCGTCCGGGGAGTCCTCATCCTCGGGTCTTCCCACGAAAGAGAGAAAGACCCCGAAGAGCCCGGGGCCGCCGGGGCGGCGGCGCTCCTTGCGCCTGCGGCCTCCGGGGCTGTCCGGGAGGCGGCGCTCCTTTCGGCGGCGGCCTCCCTCTGCCCCTTCGCGTCCCTCCTCTTCGCCTCCCCCGACCTGACACGCCGCTTCACCGGGTTCGCCCTGGCGTCGGCGGCGCAGACCGCGGCCTCCCTGGCCTGCATCTATCTTTTTTCCCGGGCCTCTGTCCCGGCCCCGGGACTCCGGACCGTTCCGTCCCGCCGCCGGTGCGGGGCCGCGGATCCCCGGCCCGCTCCGGCCCGGCCCCGGATTGCGACGCCGTCCCGATGTGCCCGGCGGCTCAAGATTCCGGCGGGAGAGGGCCGCCCGTGGGACCGGCGCAGGGAGGCCGCCGCCGCGGCCCTGTTTCTCCTTCCCTGCGGGCTCATGCTCTTCGCCCTGCGGGGCGGCCCGGCGGCCCGGCCCCGGAGCCCGGCCCGGGAGTTCCTGTCCTTCACCGCCGAGTTCCCCGGCGGAACTCCCCTGTCCAGGACCGAAGAGGCGTGCCGCCCCCTGGAAGAGAGGCTTTCCGGCCTCCCCGGAGTCGTCCGGGTATGGACTTCCTGCGAGCGGGAGAAGACCCTGTTCGACCTGCAGCTCCAGTCCCCGTCATTCCACGGCCCGGTGCGGGAGGCGGCGGAAGAGTTTTCCCGAAGCCTGCCGGAAGGCTTCGTCCACTTCCCCGAAGATCTGGACGGGTCCGGGGCCTTCCCGGTCCTGGTGACCGGCCCTGATCTGGAAGAACTCAGACGCTGCGCCGAGGACCTGGCTGCGGAGATGGGCCGCCTTCCGGGAGTCCGGGGAGCGATGCTGCATTACAAGGAAGCGCCCCTCGCCAAGGTCGTCTCCCTGGATCCCGGGGGAGCCCGACGCCTGGGAGTCTCCGCCGCTGAGGCGGCGGAGCGGCTCCATTGGGCCCTGTCGGGTCCGGTGGCGGAAAAATTTTTCATTGCCGGGGAGGAAATGGACCTCCGGATTTTCCCGGTCCCCTCGGCGGTTTCTTCCGCATCTTCCCTCCTGGCCTTTCCCATTCCCCTGCGGGAGGGCGGGACGGTACGGATCGGGGACTTCGCCGAAATCACGGAGATCCCCCAGACCGGACGGATCACCCGCACGAACCGGAGCCGCTCCGTCTCCTTCACCATCATGACCGAAGGAGCCGGATCCCGGAAAACCGCCGGACTGCGGCTCGCCGCGGAGGAGATCGTGAAACAGCGCCCCTTTCCCCCGGGGGTCACCGCCCGGGCGCTGGAAAACCGGAACCGGGAGGATGCAGCTCTCTGGGGCCTGACGGCCGCCGTCGTTCTGTCTCTTCCCCTGGCGGCTCTGGTCCTGGTGTTTCACTACGAAAACCTCCGGATGCCCGGCATCGTTCTCTGTCAGGCTCCTCTCTGCGCCGCCGCGGCCCTGCTCCCGACCCTGCTCCGGGGAGGACCGGTCTCGGCCCCCACGGTCCTGGGAATGGCCCTGGTCCTGGGCCCCCTGACGATGCACTCAGCGCATGCTTTTCCCCGGAGAAGGGTCTTCCCCGATCCCGCGGCGGGGAAACGGGAAAACCTCCCGGGCCTCGCCGCCGCGCATCTTCTCCCCCTGGCGGGGATCCTTCCTCTGGCTCTTGGGGGAAACGATGCGGCTCTGCCCGCCCTGGCCTTCGCCGCCGGCGCCGCCGCCGTCCCGGCGTCCTTCCGCCTGGCCGGGATTCTGGCCGGGCCGGATCGGAGAGAAAACCCGGCTGGACCTTCTCCAAACCCCGGCGGCGCCGCGGACCAAAAAAACCCGCCTCCTGAAGAGGCGGGCGGGCCGGAAAAACAGCGGGCGAATCCCCGGGTGAAGAGCCGGGCCTTAGCCCCGCGTCAGGGCATGAAGAGGTTAGGAATGAACAGCACCAGCTCCGGCACATAGGTTATCAGAAACAGGACCCCCACCATGACGAGGAAGAAGGGGATGAAGGCCCGGATCGTGTCGGTGATGGAGATTTTCGCGATCCCGCAGGCCACGAAGAGGCAGACTCCCACGGGCGGGGTAAAGAGGCCGATGGCCAGGTTCACCACCATAACGACCCCGAAGTGCACCGGATCGACCCCCACCTGCTGGGCGATGGGAAGCAGGATGGGGGTGAAGATGATGACCGCCGGGCTCAGGTCCAGCCAGGTGCCCACAAAGAGGAGCAGCAGGTTGATCATCAGAAGGATGATGAACTTGTTGTGGGTGACGGCCAGGATGGCGTCACCGATGACCTTCGGAACACCCTGGTTCGCGAAGAGCCAGCCCAGGGCGCTGGCGGTGGCGATCATCAGCGCCACCATGCCGGTGGTGGTGGCCACCTCCAGAAGGATGCCGGGAATTTCCTTCAGCTTCAGCTCCCGGTAATAGAGGGTGCCCAGCAGGAAGGAGTACAGGGCCGCTATCCCCGCCGCTTCGGTGGGGGTGAAGAAACCGCTGACGATTCCTCCCAGGATGATGATGATGGTCATCAGCGCCGGGATGCTTTTCAGGACGATCCGGAGGGATTCCCGCAGGGACACCGTGGTCTCCACCGGGTAGTTCCGTTTGCGGGCGTAGAAGAAGGTCACCGCCATCTGGACGAGACCCACCAGAATCCCGGGCACGAAGCCGCCGAGAAAAAGCCTGCCGATGGAGGCCCCGGAGGCGACGCCGTACACCACCATGGGAATGCTCGGCGGGATCATCACTCCGATGGTGGAGGAGGTGGCGGTGACCGCAACGGTGAAATCCTTCTCGTAGCCCTTGTCCACCATGGCGGGAATCAGGATGGCCCCCACGGAGGAGGTGTCCGATGCGGCGGATCCGGTTATCCCGGCGAAAAACATGCTGGCCACGATGTTGATGTAGGCCAGGCCACCCCGGAGATACCCCACCAGAACCCGGGACAGGTTGATCAGGTCCTCGGTGATACCCCCCAGGGCCATCATCCTGCCGGTGAGGATGAAGAGGGGAACCGCGATGAGGGTGAAGGTGTCGATGCCCACGAACATCCTCTGGACCAGCACCGCCAGAGGCAGGTCCCCAGTCATGACGATCCCGGTGAAGGCGGCGAGCCCTGTTCCGACGGCGATGGGAACGTTCAGAAACATCAGACCGATCATCACGGCGAACACGATTATGCTGATCATGACATTTCACCTCCGTCGCGTCCCCGCAGAATCAGGACAAGCCGATACCCGCTGAAAAGAACGAAGAAAAATCCGGTGACCGGCAGGACCATATACATGGTGGACATGGGCCAGCGGAGGATGGGGCTTTTCTGGAAGGTGGTCATCCCCATCATGACGATGCCGAAGTGCAGC
>JAKQWJ010000269.1 GCA_029562045.1 Spirochaetota bacterium
CCCGGGCCCCGGGCCCCGGCCCCCGACCCGACCCCGGCCCCCGGTCCGGGGCCGGACGGATTCACCGGTCCTCCCCCGCCGGGCAGGGTGAACACCTTGTCTTGAAAAGCGCCCCTCTTTCTGCTATGGTGGGGCCATGCCCAGTTCCATCTATCGCGTCGGAGTGGATGTGGGTTCCACGATGGTGAAAGTAGTCGTCATGCATCCCGAAACCGGGGAGATACCCTTTTCCGCCTACCGCAGACACAACGCCGAACAGGCGGCGACGGTCCGGGAACTCCTGTCCCAGGCGCACCGGCTGCTGCCCGAGGCCCGGTTCCAGGTGGCGGTCTGCGGTTCCGGCGGGCTCTCCATCGCCGAAACTATCGGCGCTTTTTACATTCAGGAAGTGGTGGCCAACGCCGTGGCGGTGAAGGAGTTCTACCCCCAGGCCTCGGTGGCGGTGGAGCTGGGCGGGCAGGACGCGAAGGTGATTTTTTTCCGCCGGGACGAGGCCACCGGGCGGCCCATGGCCTCGGACATGCGGATGAACGGCAGCTGCGCCGGCGGCACCGGGGCCTTCATCGACCAGGTGGCGGAGCTCCTCCATGTGAAAATCGAAGATTTCAACGCCCTGGCCGCCCGGGGTGAGCGGGTATACGAGATTTCCGGGCGCTGCGGCGTCTTCGCCAAAACCGACATCCAGCCCCTGCTGAACCAGGGAGTCTCGAAACGGGACATCGCCCTGTCGGCCTTTCATGCCATCGCCAAGCAGACCATCGGCGGGCTGGCCCAGGGGATGGAGATAAAGGCCCCGGTCATCTTCGAGGGGGGTCCTCTGACCTTCAACCCCACCCTGATCCGGGTCTTCCAGGAGAGGCTGGGTCTGCGGGACGAGGACATCATCGTGCCGGAGAAGCCCGAAATCATCGTCGCCCACGGGGCGGCGGCGGCCATCCCGCTGATGTTCCAGGACAGGCCCTGCGGCTACCGGGGGGAGGAGTCCCTGGCCCTTCTGGACGCCGTGAAGCCCTCCGGGACCGCGGACAAGGGGGAAAAGCCTTTTTTCGCGTCCCGGGAGGAGAGGGAAGCCTTCGAGAAGGCCCACCCCTACGTTCCCCTGGTTCCCCGGACCTGCGAACCCGGGACGGTCCTGGAGGTCTACATCGGCATCGACGCGGGGTCCACCACCAGCAAGTTCGTGCTGCTGGACAAAACGGGACAGGCCGTCAACTCCTACTATTCCCCCAACAGGGGGGACCCGCTGATGGTGGTTCGGGACGGTCTCATCGCCATGCGGGACACCTACCGGAAGCAGGGGGTGGAACTGGTGATCCTGGGGGTGGGAACCACGGGCTACGGGGAGCTGCTCTTCGCCCGGGCCTTCGGAGCTGACTACCACACCGTGGAAACGGTGGCCCACGCCGAGGCGGCCCGGTCGGTGCAGCCCGATGTCTCCTTCATCCTGGATGTGGGCGGCCAGGACATGAAGGCCATCTTCATCCACGGCGGGATCGTGACGGGGATAACCCTGAACGAGGCCTGCTCCGCCGGCTGCGGCTCATTTCTGGAAACCTACGCCGGATCTCTGGGGGTCCCGGTGGAGCAGATCGCCGGGCTGGCCTTCCAGTCCGAAAACCCCTCCCGGCTGGGCTCCCGGTGCACGGTCTTCATGAACAGCTCCATCATCACGGAACAGAAAAACGGCAAGACTCTGCAGGACATCCTGGCGGGGCTCTGCCGGTCCATCGTCGAGAATGTCTTCACCAAGGTGGTCCGGGTGTCGAACCTGGATTCCCTGGGGGGCTCCATCCTGGTGCAGGGCGGCACCTTCCGGAACGACGCGGTGTTCCGCGCCCTGGAGCAGTACACGGGGAAGAAGGTCTCCCGTCCTCCCTACCCGGGCCTCATGGGCGCCATCGGCATCGCCCTCCTCACCCGGGACCGGATGGAAAAGACCCGATCCCGGGACCCCGGGCACCGGTCCTCCTTCATCGACCTGGACAGGCTGGAAGCCTTCACCTTCCGGAAGGAATCCGGCCTCATCTGCCCCTTCTGCTCCAACTCCTGCAACCGCAGCGTGGTGACCTTCTCCGACGGAGGCTCCTTCATCACCGGCAACCGCTGCGAACGGGGAGAGATCCTGGGGGACGCGACGGACCCGGCGGTGCGGAAGCGGCTGGCGGAGGCCAACCGCCGGATCGGCTCGGTCCCGGACATGATCAAGCGGCACAACGCCATGCTCACCGCGGATTACAACCAGAGGATTCTGGCGGAAAAACGGAACATCCGCATCGGCCTTCCCATGGTTCTGGAGTTCTGGGAAAGCATTCCCTACTGGCGGGCCCTGTTCACCGCCCTGGGCTTCGAGGTCGTCCTGTCCCGCAAGTCCAGCTACCCCCTCTTCGAGAAGGGGCTGAAGGGTATCCCGTCGGACACGGTATGCTTTCCCGCCAAACTGGGCCACGGCCATGTGCAGGACCTGATCGAGCGGAAGGTGGACCGGATCTTCTGGCCCATGGTCATCCGTCTTCCCCAGAAGAACCGGACCGCTCAGGGGAGCGAGATGTGTCCTGTGGTCCAGGGCTACCCCATGGTGGTGGAGAAGAGCGACGAGCCCCTGGCCCGGCACGGCATCCCGCTGGACCACCCCACCTTTCACTGGTACAACCGACGGCTCAAGCACAACCAGACTGTGGACTATGTCCACCGGGCCCTGGGGGTGCCGGAGACCCTGATCCGTATCGCCATCGAGGAGGCGGAGCTGGCATCCACCCGGTTCAACAACGGGCTCGTGGCGGAGACGGAAAAAATCATCCGGGACTACTCCACCCCGGAGGCCCTCCGGGACCCGAACAGGTTCGCCGTCATCCTGTCGGGGCGTCCCTACCACTCCGACGAGCTGGTGAACCACAATCTCTCCACCCTCTTCACCAGCCTGGGGATACCGGTGCTGGCGCTGCAGTTTCTGCCGGACCTGAACGTCCCGGACCTGTCCAGGTCCCGGATGGAATCCTACAACCCCTACCATACCCGGATGCTGGAGGCGGCCTTCTTCGCCGCCCGACACCCCAATCTGGAGCTGGTGCAGATCGTCAGCTTCGGCTGCGGGCATGACGCCATCATCTCCGACGAGATGGCCCGGATCCTGAAGGAATCCTCCGGAAAGGAGCTTCTGGTCCTGAAGCTGGACGAGGGGGAGGCCAAGGGCCCCCTGTCCATCCGCATCAGGTCCTTCGTGGAGACCGTGAAGGCCAAGAGGGAGGCCCGGATCCGGGAGGGGCTGGAGTACCGGACCTCCGAACTGTCCGACCCTTTCCCGGTGAAGTTCCAGAAGGCCCACCGGAAGGAAAAGACCATCTTCATCCCCAACCTGTCCCGGGCCTTCTCCTTTTTCGCGGCGAAGATTCTGGAACGGCAGGGGTACCGGACCCGGCTCATGGGAATGTCCTCCAAGAGGGCCATCGAGCTGGGCAAGAAGTACGTCCACAACGACATCTGCTTTCCCGCCCAGGTGAACATCGGAGAGATCCTGGAGGTGGTGGAGTCCGGGGAGCTGCCCCCGTCCCGGATCGTCGCCGGACTGGCCAAGAACTGCGTCGCCTGCCGGGCGGGGCAGTACGCGGCCCTCTGCCGCCGGGCCCTGGATGACGCCGGCTATCCGGAGATCCCCATCATCACCACCGGGGCCGATGACCCGAAGAACATGCACCCCGGCTTCCGTTTCGGACTTCTGACTTCGCTGAAGCTCGCCTGGGGCCTGCGGATCGTGGACGGACTGGAGGCGATGGTGCGCCGGGTGCGGCCCTACGAGACGCAGGCGGGGGAAGCGGATGGGGTCTTCAATCTTCATATGGAGAGGATCGCCGACCTCCTGGTGACCCAGGGCTACCGCGCCGCCCTGCGGGGCCTGGAAGACGCGGTGGCGGACTTCAACGCCGTCCGGATTTCCGGTTCCCGCAAACCCCGGGTGGGGGTGGTGGGGGAGATTCTCATGAACTATCACCCCGGGGCCAACGGCTACATCGAGGAATACCTGGAAAAGAACGGGATGGAGGTCTGTCTGCCGGGAATGACCGACTTCTTCCGCAAGGGCAACATCGCAGACCGGCAGATGTTCCTGCGCCGCCTGGCGCCGCGGCCCTTTCTTCTGGGTCTGAAGGCCGAGTTCCTGGAGGGGCTCTTCTCCCACATCCACGGGAAGGTGGTGGAGAGGATGAAGAAATTCCGCTTCGCCGAGGAGCCCTACTCCATCAGGGAGATCGCCCGGAACATGCAGGGTCTCATCGACCATACCTTCCAGATCGGCGAGGGCTGGCTCATGCCCGGGGAGATCGTCCAGATGGCCCGGCACGGGGTAAACTCCTTCGTCATCCTGAACCCCTTCGGCTGCATGCCCAACCACATCACCGGTCGGGGCATGATCAAGACCCTGAAGAAATTCCATCCCCAGATCCAGATCCTGCCCCTGGATTACGACCCGGACACCAGCTTCGCGAACATCGAGAACCGCCTGCAGATGCTCATCATCACCGCCCGGGAACTGGAGGAGAAAAGGGGGACAGAGGCTTCCCGCAGCGCCGCCCCCGCCGCAGCGGATCGATGATCGTCAGCGCCAGCCGCAGGACCGACATCCCCGCCTTCCATTTCCCCTGGCTGCTGGAAAGGCTCCATGAGGGGTTCACCGAAACGGTGAATCCCTTCAATCCCCGGATGAAGCGCCGGGTTTCCCTCCGGCCGGGGGATGCGGACATCATCGTTTTCTGGACCAAGGACGCCCGCCCCATGGAGGCGCTCCTTCCCCGCTTCCAGGCCTTCGGCATTCCCTTTCTGTTGTTGTACACCATTACACCCTACGGGGAGGACCTGGAGCCGGGGGTCCGGGACAAGGAGGAGATCCTCCATTCCTTCCTGCGGCTGTCGGACCGCTTCGGTCCGGACCGGATGGTCTGGCGCTTCGACCCCATCGTTCTGAGCCGCCGATACCCGGCGGACTTCCACCTTTCCGCCTTCCGGCGTCTGGCGAAAAGCCTGGAGGGAAGAACGGACCGGTGCATCACCAGCTTCGTCCATCCCTACCGGAGGGTCCGCCGGGCTCTGGAGGACCTGGGTTTGCAGGCCCCCCCGCCGGAGACCCGACGGGATCTGCTGGACAGGCTCGCCGGGGAGGCCGCCGGGAGGGGGATCCTCCTAACCACCTGCGCCGACGGGACCCCCCCAGGCCCGGCGGGGGCGGCGGGACTCCCCGGGGCGGGTCCCGGGGCCTGCATCGACGGGGAGAGGATCCGGCGGATTCTGGGCCGGGACCTCCGGACACCCCGGGACCCCCACCAGAGGCCGGACTGTCTCTGCGCCCGCAGCGTGGACATCGGCGCCTACAGCACTTGCGGCCACCGCTGCGTCTACTGTTACGCCGGGAGCGCCGGGGCGCCCCCCCCGGGCAACCGCCGCTCTGACGCTCCCCGGGGCGGGACGGACGGCGACTCCGGACGCCACCCCGACGGAACGCCTCAGCCCGGGCCGTAGAACCGGCGGCCCCGATCATGGTACTCTGGGGTTCATGAATCCCCACAAGCTTCCCGTATACGCCCAGAAGGAGCGCATCCTGACGGCCCTGAAAGAGAACCAGGTAATCGTCGTGGAGAGCCCCACCGGCTCCGGGAAAACCACCCAGCTGCCCCTGATCCTGCACGAGGCGGGCTACAGCAAACAGGGCGTCATCGGGATCACCCAGCCCCGAAGAATCGCCACCCTGTCGGTGAGCGATTTCATCGCCCGGCAGACGAAGACCTCCGTGCCGGGCCTGGTGGGCTACAAGATGCGCTTCGAGGACAAAACGAACCAGTCCACCCGGATCAAGATCATGACCGACGGCATACTGCTGCAGGAGATAAAAGGCGACTATACCCTGTCCCGCTACAGCGTCATCATCGTCGACGAGGCCCATGAGCGGAGCCTGAACATCGATTTCATTCTGGGCCTCCTGAAGCGGGTCCTGGAGCTGCGGAAGGATTTCAAAGTCGTCATATCCTCAGCCACAATCAACGCCGAGGTTTTTTCCGCCTACTTCAACGACTGCCCGGTGGTCCGGATCGATACCCGGATGTATCCGGTCTCGATGATCTACGACCCCCCGGACAAGGATTCGGGAGACCAGGCGCTGGCGGATAAGGTCCGGGACATCGTGGACCGGATCATGGCGGAAAAACGCAAAGGGGACATTCTGGTCTTCCTCTCCGGGGAAAAGCAGATCAAGGACTGCGTCCAGGCCCTTTCGATCCTTCCCTACCGCCGGCGGCTCTGGCTGCTGCCGCTGTACGCCCGGCTCAGCAAGGAGGAGCAGGAACTGGTTTTCGTCCCCACCCCCCGGGGGCAGACCAAGATCGTCATAGCCACCAACATCGCCGAGACCAGCGTCACCATCGACGGGGTCACCTCGGTGCTGGACTCGGGACTGGCCAAGCTGAACTATTACAACCCCCGGACCTACACCTCCAGCCTGGTGGAGGGTCCGGTTTCGAAGGCCTCCTGCAACCAGCGCCGGGGACGGGCGGGACGGACCCGCCCGGGCACCTGCTACCGCCTCTATTCCAAGGAAAATTTCGAGGGCCGGCCCCTGTATACCACCGAGGAGATCTACCGGACCGACCTGTCGGAGGTGGTGTTGCGGATGGCGGAGATCGGAATCACCGAGTTCGAATCCTTCGACTTCATCTCCCCGCCGGGAAAGGAGGGCATCGTCAGCGCGGTGGAAACCCTCTATCTTCTGGAGGCCCTGGACCCCGACCGGAGTCTTTCCCGGGTGGGCCGGATGATGGCGATTTTTCCGCTGATCCCCCGGCATTCTCGGATCATCGTCGAGGCCATCCTGCGCTACCCCGAGGTGCTGGAGGAGGTCCTGATAGCGGCGAGTTTTCTCACCGGCAATTCCCCCTTTCTGCTGCCCCAGGGGGAGGAACTGGCGGCCCGCCGGGCGCACCACAGTTTCCAGGACCCGTCGGGGGACTTCGTTTCCTACCTGAAGATTTTCCGGGCCTACGAAAGGGCGGAACGGAAGGACGATTTCTGCAAAAAACACTATCTGGATGAGCGGATCATGGGGGAGATCGTCAACGTCAAGGAACAGCTGGCCCTGATCGTGGGCGACATGGGAGTCCCGGTGACATCCGGAGGCTCCATGTCCGACTATCTGTCGGCCATAGCCAAGGGGCTCATCCAGTTCGTCTGCGTCCGGACCGGCCGGGGTGTCTACCGGAGCCTCACCGCCGAACGGATCATGATCCACCCCGGCTCGGTCATGTTCCGGGAGACTCCCCGCTACATCGTGGCGGGCGAGATCGTCAGGACCACCCGGATGTACGCCCGCTCGGTGTCGCCGCTGGAAAAAAACCGCCTCGCCGGAATCTCCCCCGCCCTGTCCCGGGGCCTGGCGGAGGAGGAGGCTGTCCCGACGGGTCGAAGATCCGGGGACGGGAAACCGGAAAAAGCCGCCGGGAAGGAAACGAAGCGGGAAACCACCTGGCAGATCACCATCGGGGGGAAGATCTTCGAGCTCAAACCCTACAAAGGGAAAAAGAAGATAGCCGTTCTGCCCTGGACCGACATCGCCGAGATCGCCGGGACCAAAAATCTCGATATGCCCCCCACCTACCGGGGCATCCGGGGAAAGATCGTCCACGGCCGCCACGAAATAGGCCTGGGGGAAAGCCTGCCCAACCTGATCCGGATCGCCCGGACGGTGGACCCGACCAGGGATATGGCGTCCCAGTGGCCCCGGAAAAAAAGCTACGACAGCGCCGGCGGACGGGTGGATCTGGTGAAAAGCCTGGACTTCATCCTGAAACTGGCGGGAACCACGAAGGGGGGAAAGACCCTGGGTTTTCTCGCCCTCCATTCCGATGGGCAGGGCGCCTACTGGTACAAACCCGGCAGGACCTTTCTCGGGGCGCTGGAAACCAGTCTGGCCAGTCTGGAGTTTCTGGTGGACGAGCTGGGGGAGGAGAGGAACCGGAGTCTGGTGGACCAGGCGGGGCGGGCCTATCGGCGGCTTGCCGCCGCCATGGAGGCCTGAGGGCCGCCGGGGGCCGGGACCCTGGCGGAGGCGGCTGCCGGCGCCTCCGCCCGACGGGAGCCCTTTTCCCGTGGAAAAACCGCCCGGTCAGTGCCCCAGATCCGGCCCCGGTCAGTGCCCCAGATCCGGCCCCGGTCGGGAGCCCGGTTCCCGCCCGGAAAAGGCGCCGGCCGTCAATCCCCCGCGGCCTTGAAGTTGTAGACGGGTTTGATGAAATCCTCCACCTCTACGGTTCCCCCGATGTTGTCCAGGATGGTCCGCATGTCCTTGTACGCCCCCGGCGCCTCGTCCAGGGTCTCCCGGACTGCGGTGGTGGTGTAGATCCCCCTCATCTCCCGCCGGAAATCCTCCAGGGAGAGTGACCTCTTCGCCTGGGACCGGCTGAGGATCCGGCCCGCGCCGTGGGGGGCGGAAAAGTTGAAGTCCCGGTTTCCCTTCCCGACGCAAAGGGCTATCCCGTCCCTCATGTTGAAGGGGATGATGACCCTCTCCCCCCGCCGGGCCGGAGTGGCCCCCTTGCGGATGATCCGGTCCATCGGGTCGATGAAGTTGTGGACCGACTCGAAGGCGTCCTCCGCCTCCCGGCGCAGGAAGGTCTCGATCCGGCGCAGCATCTCCTCCCGGTTCCGCCGGGCGAACCTCTGGGCGGTTTCCAGGCAGAAGAAATAGTCCCGGGCGTCCGGAGAATCCACGGGAAGAAAATCCAGGTCCCGGGACATTCTGATGTCTCGGGACATTCCGATGTCTCGGGACATTCCGGGCCTTCGGCTCTTCCCGGCGGCCCGATGGGCCCGGGCCTGGAAGTGGTCCGCCACCCGCTTGCCGAAATTACGGGACCCCGAGTGGATGGTGATGAACATACGGCCCCGGGAATCCCGTCCCGCCTCGATAAAGTGGTTGCCTCCCCCCAGGGAGCCCACCGCCCGCAGGGCCCTGTCCGGATCGGCGTCGATCATCCTGCAGGACTCCCGCAGATCCCGGATCAGTTCCCGGTCCCCCACATGTCCCGTGCCCGAATGGACGGCGAAGCCCGAGGGGATCCGGGCCCTGATCCAGCGGTCCAGCCCCGGAAGGTCCATCTCCGCCGCCCCGAATCGGGCGGTGAGCATCCCGCAGCCGATGTCCACGCCGATGACATTGGGAACGATATACTCCCCCAGGGTCATGGTGAAGCCGATGACGGCCCCTCTGCCGGCGTGACAGTCGGGCATGATGACGATCCGGGTCCCGGCGAAGGCGGGGTGGTCCAGGAAGCCCTGGATCTGGGCGCGGGTGACATCGTCGATTTCATCGATCATGATGGAGGCGCTGTTGAAGCGCCCCCGCATTTCGATCATGTCTGCACTATACACCGGGTCGGCGGGGGGGGAAAGGCAGTCGCGCCCGATCCCTGCCGGCAAGGGCCGTCCCCGGGGAGGGATGCCCCCCTCCCCATCCTTGACCCCCCGATCCGGAGGGCCTACAATGGGAAAAGCTGACAGGAGACGGACATGAGCGACAGGGTCGGCGACGGCGCGTTCATCTATCGGGAGGACACCCACTGGGCCCGGCTTCCCCGGGGCTGGAGCTTCCGGGAGGTCGCCGATGTGGCGGTGGACTCCCGGGATCGGGTCTTCGTTTTCTGCCGGGGGGAACATCCGGTCATCATCTTCGACCGGGACGGGAACTTCCTGGATTCCTGGGGGGACGGAATGTTCCACCGGCCCCACGGGCTCACCATCGGGCCCGACGACAGCCTGTACTGCGTGGACGATCTGGACCACAGCGTCAGGAAGTTCAGCCCCGACGGGAAGCTCCTCCTGACTTTGGGAGAGCGGGGCAGGCCCGCGCCCCGGCACAGCGGTCTCCCCTTCAACCAGCCCACCAAGGCGGCCCTGGAACCCGGGACCGGCGCCATCTACGTGGCGGACGGCTACGGGAACGCGGCGGTCCACAAATTTTCCCCCGAGGGGGACTTGATGTTCTCCTGGGGACGGTTCGGAACCGATCCGGGGGAGTTCAACCTGGTCCATTCGGTCTGCACCGATCAGGAGGGCCGGGTCTATGTGGCGGACCGGGAAAGCCATCGGATCCAGATTTTTGACCCCCGGGGCAGGTACATCACCCAGTGGAACAACCTGCACCGCCCCTGCGGTCTGCATATTTCCCGGGAAGCGCCCCAGAGGGTCTACATCGGAGAGCTGCCGCCCTCTCTGGCGGTCAATATGCATTACCCCCGCCTGGGGGCGCGTCTGACCGTCCACGACCTGGAGGGGCGCAGGCTGGCAGCCGTCGGCGCCGACACTCCGGGGGAGGAGAAACCGGGACAGTTCATCGCCCCCCACGGCATGGCGGTGGACTCCCGGGGGGATCTGTATCTGGGGGAGGTGGCCTAAACCTTCTTCGGCGCCGCTTTGGACCCGCCCCGGGAGCCCCGGTGCCTGCGGAAGCTGACGCGGCAGGGCTGAGGGCCGGATACTCCCGGCGCGGCGGATGCCCCGTTGGAGCCCCGGCGGGGGAGGGTTCGCGCCGCCTGCGGGTTCCGGATCGGAGCCCCGGTGGCGGTCCGAGATCCCGGCGGCTCCGGGCAAAGCGACGACGGGCCTGACCGGGGTTCCCCGCAGGCGCCCGGGTTTTTTTCCCGGGCTATGCCCGTGACAGGCCCGGGCTATGCCCGTGACAGGCCCGGACTATGCCCGTGACAGGCCCGGGACAGGCCCGGGACAGGCCCTGGATAGGCCCGGGCTAGGGAGTCAGGCCCGCCTCCACCACCGCTTCGATCAGCTCCCTTTCCAGCGGCATCATGAAGGTGTCCCCCGGTTTTTTCTGCAGCACGAAGCGGACCCGGCCGCCTTTTTTCTTTTTGTCCCCCTCCATGGCCCGGAGGACGGACTCGGCGGAAATCCCCGGGGCCCGGACGGGGTACCCCAGCCCCTCGATCAGGGCCCGCACCTCTTCGGCGTAACCCGTATCGGTGAGCCCCAGCCGGAGCCCTGCGTCCAGGGCCCGGAGGATGCCCCAGGCCACCGCCTCCCCGTGGGTGAAGCGGGAGAAACCGGTGGCGGCCTCGAGCCCGTGGGCGAAGGTGTGCCCCAGGTTCAGATGGGCCCGGATCCCTTTCTCGGTGGGATCCCGGACTACGAAGGAGGCTTTCACCAGCAGGGACCTCCGGGAGAGTTCCAGGTTCAGTCCCCGGTCCTCCCGGGAGGCGGAGGAGAGGAGGTCTCCGCCGCGCCGGGCCAGAAGGGAAAAAAGCTCCGGGTCCCCCAGCATGCCCGATTTCAGCACTTCCGCCAGGCCGGACAGGTACTCCCGTTGGGGAAGGCGGGGGAGAAAGGCGGAGGAAACGAGGATCTTCTGCGCAGGGTAGAAAGTCCCCACCATGTTTTTCCGGCCCCGGAAATTGACGGCGGTCTTTCCGCCGAAGGCGGCGTCCGCCATGGCCAGAAGACTGGTGGGGATCAGCTCCAGCCCGGCGCCCCTCATGAAGAGAGAGGCCGCGAAGGCGGTGACATCACAGACCATGCCCCCGCCGACGCCCACGAAGACCGAATCCCGCGCCATCCCCCGGGAGAAGGCGGCATCGAGAATGACCTCCACGCCGGCCCATTCCTTGGACCTCTCACCCCGGGGCAGCACAACGGAGTTGTCCGGGGGGGCGGGGAAAAGCCCCACGGTTCCTTCGTCGAAGACATGGAGCCGGTTCCCGTCCTCCCGGAGTTCCGGGGATTCCGGCGTGAAAAAAACCCGGCTTTTCCGGCCGCCGACGATGAAGGCCTCCTCTCCCATGGGGGCTACCCCGCCGATTCGATAATGGACTGGACGATCCGTGTCACGAAGGGATCGATGATGGAATAGATTCTTCTGTTTCCCTGCACCTGGGAGGCCACGATCCCTTTCTTCTTCAGCACCGCCAGATGCTGGGAAATCACCGGCTGGGGCTGGTTGAGACAGACCCATAGCTCCGACACACAGGGGTCCTCCTGTTTCGCGATCATGCAGAGGAGCTTCAGCCGGACCCCATGCCCGCAGACCTTCAGCTTCTGGGCGCAATCATGGACCGTTTCTTCGGAACAGCAGTCGATAAAACTCATATATAGTAGATACCTCAGAATCGCGGGAAGGGCAATCCCATTCCGCTTTTTTTTATCGATCAGGCCCGGAGCGGGGAGACCGCCGGCATGCCGTGGCCCGGGGGCCGCGACGGGGACAGGATCAGCCCGGGAGGGGAGTCTTCGCCTCGTAGAGGCAGAGCTTCTCCACGGAACAGCGGTAACAGGCGGGTTTCCGGGCGACGCAGGTTTTCCGGCCGTGCAGATTGATCCGCATGGAAAAGGAGGAGCGGACCTCCTCCGGAAGCATCGCGGCCAGTTCCGTCTCCACCATCCCGGGATCCCGCGCCGCGGTGAGTCCCAGCCGCCGGACCACCCGGCCGAAGTGTGTGTCCACGATGACCGCGGGTTTCCCGTGGATATGGAACAGGAGGACGTTGGCGCTTTTTCTGCCCACCCCGGGGATGCGGAGAAGGTCCTCCATTTCTTCGGGAACCCGACCCGCGAACTCCCGGACAAGGACCTCCGAGGCGAGCCGGATGTTCCGGGCCTTGATCCGGAAGAAACCCAGAGGCCGCACCAGGGATTCCAGCTCCTCCGGCGGGGCGGAGGCGAGGGCCCCGGGTTCGGGGAAACGGCGGAAAAGCTCCGGTGTCGTTCTGTTGACCGCCGCGTCGGTGGTCTGGGCCGACAGGATGACCGCCACCACAAGTTCAAAGGGGTTCCGGTAATTCAGCAGGGAAGGGATGAGTGGAAACTCCCGGGTCAGTATCTCGTGGACCGCCAGGGCGCGGTCCCTTTGGGACATCCGGGCCATGATCGCCCTATTTCGCCCGGTTCCGGACTTTGTCCCGATACATTTCTTCGTCCGCCAGGGAAAGAAGCGCCCCCGAGCCGACCCCGGATCCGGGCAGATACTCGGCGAAACCTCTGGAGATTCCGAACCGGTACGGCTTTCCGCTCTTTTCCCGGGACCTGGCGAGTTTTTCCTCCACCCGGCGGAAAACCGCCTCCCCCTGAACCCGGGTGCAGTCCGGAAGGATCATCAGGAACTCGTCCCCCCCGAGCCGGCACAGGACGTCGGAATCCCGCAGGGCCGACTTCAGGGCCTCCGAAACGGAGCGGATCAGGAAGTCCCCCTCGCTGTGACCGTAATTGTCGTTCACCGCCTTCAGGCCGTCGATGTCCACATAGCAGACCGCCAGCCCCGTGCCGTTCCGTTCCGAAAGCCGGAGCTGCTTCTCCAGGACCGTGAGTCCCATGCGGCGGTTGAATACGTCGGTCAGTGGATCCATGGTGGCATACTGCAGAAGCTCGTCCTCCATGCGTTTGCGGATCCCGATGTCCCGGAAGACCAGCATTTTTCCCTTCACCCGCCCCATATTTCCCCGGATGGGGGAGATGCGCACATCGTACCATTTCCCGTCGAAGGAAGCCTCCACCCCCAGGGAAGGTTCCGCTTCGTCTACGACCCGGCAGTGTTCCACCAGGCCCGTCCAATGGGCGAGGACCACCTCCGCCGGTTTCCCCAGGGCGTCCATGGACACCCCCAGGGCCTTTTCCGCCGCCGGGTTCATGGTGACCAGGCGGCCCCGGGAATCCAGGACCAGGACCCCATCCTCCATTTCCCGGAACAGAAGATCCCGGGCGAAGGGGGCCATATCGAGGATGCGGGATCGCAGAAAAAACACGAAAATGATGCCCGCGGTGACGGCGAAGGCCAGGGGAGTGATATCCGCGCCGCAGGGGGAAAGCCCGGAGAGAATGAAGGCATTGACGCCCCAGGGCAGAAAGGCCGCCGCCGCCAGCGTCTTCCCCGCGGAGTCCGGACGAAACCGCAGGAAACGCCGGGCGGACAGGATGGAGCCGGCCAGGATCATGATGTGGGTATACACCGCGTTGACCCGGAAAAAAGGCCCATGGGAGGCCAGAATCCGGCCTCCCTCCAGACTTCCCGCCGGGCCGATGGCACTCAGAACCAGCTTATGGCCCGGATTGGTCAGGATGATCAGACTCAGCAGAAAGAGGGGAGTCAGAAGAATCGGGAGGATCCGAAGGAACCTGTCATCCCCCATGCCGCTTCCCCGCAGGGCGAAGAGGAGCCACAGAACCGGAACCACCAGCATGATTCCATCGGCCGCCAGGGTCCAATCGGTTTGCGGGACGGACCGGTGATGCAGGATTTCCATGGCGACGGCAAGCCCCCACAAGCCCGCCGTGGCGGCAAGAAGGGCGAGCCAGCCGGTTTCCGGCGCAGTCCTGCGCCGCCACACCGAAAACCCCACCAGCAGGGACGAGACCCCTGCGCCCAAAAACCCGATGATGCAGATATCCGCGTTCACTCCACACCCGATCCTGCGTTCAGTATACCCGGCGGAAAATTGTTTGCAAGAAGAATTTTGCGGTTCCCCCCGCTCCGATCCCGCGATTCGTCATTGACGACCGGACCCTTCTTGCATAAAGTTAAGGGAAAGGAGCGTATCCCCGTGACGAACATATCGAAAACGAAAAGGGACGAGCTGGTACTCCTGAACAGCCGCGGCAGAGACCTTCTCCTCGCCGGGTTTCTGACCAGTCTCATCGTGACCGCCCCCCTGGCGGTGCTCCTGGCCTTCAGTTACGGCGGGCGGGACAGACTGCCGCACCTCGCCCTGTCCCTGGGACTGATTTTCCTGTTGAGCCTCCTGGCGGGAATCATCATCCCCCAGGAGAGGCGGCTCATCCTGACCTACCGGCTCTCCTCGGGGATTCCGATCTTCTCCACCACCAGCTTCGTTGTCTGGGCCGCGGCCGCCTTCGCGTTGTATCGGGGAAACCCGGACTTCCTCGGTTTTCGGGCCTCCCTCACCACCTTTTTCGTCCTTCCTCTTCTGGTGATTCTGACCCTGTCGCTCCTGTACTCCCTGGCGGCCCGCAGGGTTTTCATCGCCCTGATGCACCGGCGCAGCCGCCTCGATTATGTCACCCTCTACTATAAAAACACCATCCTGGACAAGCTCGTCCCGCTGTGGGAATCCGCCCGGAGATACGGGGGGCGCCTGTCCATTTTTCTGGTCAAAATCGCCTTCTCCACCGGCACGGAGGAGGAAGAGATGGAGATTCTGGACAAGGCCAGGACCCTCTGCAGGGGAAAGCTCCGGGGTTCCGACGAAACGGGGATATTTTCCCGGGATACCCTGTGGGTCATCTTTCCCCAGACCTCCGCGGAGGAATGCGGCATCCCGGGACGCCGGATCCTGGAAAATCTGAAGAACTCCCCCCAGCTGGAAGCCGGCAGGAAAAACAGCGGGTTCCGGCTGATCGGTTCGGCGATCCTCGAGGCGGACAAAACCATGCTGGAGCCCGAGGATTTCGTTGCCGCCGCCGCGGAGGCGCTGAACCGCAGTTCGGGGAGCGCCTCCGAAGCCTGATCCCTCAACGCCCGGAGTCTCCGCTCCTCTTCGGAAGGGCCGCCAGGGTGGGAAAGGTCTTCAGTATCCGGGGATCGTCGCCGGGTTCGTAACGAAGACCCAGGGTGAACGTGTCTTTCCCCCCCATCTTGACGGCCCAGACCACGCGGGCCCGATGCTCGAAGACGCTTTCATGCTTGTCGACATAAAAGCGGAGCATGATTTCCTGTCCCTCCCGGGGCGCCCAATCGGCGTCCACCGCCAGCCCGCTCAGCGATACATCCCTGACGGTCCCCCCATGGTCCGGCCCGCCTTCCTCTGCGAAGGTCAGGGGCATCATGCTCAGGTATCGTCTGCTTTCCCTCCGCCCCGCCTTGCCGATGACGATGTCGTTTTTTCCCCGCGTTTTCGCCTCGTACAGACCCCGGTCGGCGACCTCCAGGAGCTCCGCCATCGTCTCGCCATGGCGGGGGAAACTCGACGCGCCGCCGGAGAAGGTCACCCGTATTCCCCCCCCGAAGGAGTGGCGCCTGACCCTGTCCTGAAGCCTGCGTCCGATGACCTGCGCGCCGCCGATATCCGTTTGAGGCAGGAGGGCGACGAACTCCTCACCGCCGTAGCGGGCGGGAAGATCTTCGGCCCTCAGGCTGTCCCGCAGGATGTCGGCCATCTCCCGGAGGACCCGGTCTCCGGCGGCATGTCCGCAGGTGTCGTTGATGACCTTGAAATCGTCCAGATCCAGGAAAATGATGGACAGCGCGTAGCCGTGGCGCCGGGAGCGCAGCAGTTCCCGCTCCGCCTGATAGTCGAAATGCCGCCGGTTCAGGATTCCCGTCAGCGGATCGCGGATGCACTGGGTCAGGATCTGCTCATAGCGCTCGTATTCCACAAGCCTGGGGCAATCGAGCTTTCTGTCCACGTTCAGAAGGTAATCCAGCAGGGCCAGACGGAATCCCGCCTTTCGTTTCAGCCCCTGGGATAGCGTCTTTTCATGTTCCACAATCCGGACGTACAGAGCCCGGGCGTCCTCCTCCGGGATATCCAGATCGCAGAGCGCATTGAACAGATCGGTGTAAGGGACTTCCCCGTCGCGGAGCATCTCCGCGGGATCGTCCAGCCCGCACAGCTCACGAAACTTGGACATGATCTAAGCCTCCCCGACGGCCTTGAGCCGGTCTTTCAGTTCCCCTTCCATGGCGACCAGTTCCGCCTCCGCGGCCCGGCGCTTCGCGGCGCCTTCCCTCTGGATCCGCAGAACATCCTCGATGGTGGCTATCAGGTCCTCGTTGACCTTCTTCAGGGTCGCCAGGTCCACCACGCCTCTTTCCGTCTCCGTCGCGATGGACAGGCTGCCCTGCTTCAGCATTTCGGCGTTTTTCCTGAGCAGCTCGTTGGTGGTGTCCGAAACCCTCCGCTGTATTTCCAGCGCCTTTTTCTGCCGGATGAGGCTCACGGCTATGACGACCTGGTTTTTCCAGAGGGGCACCGCCGTCAGAATCGAGTTCTGGATCTTTTCCACCAGGGTCCGGCTTCCCTCCTGGTTCAGGCGGATCTGGGGAGCCGCCTGTATCGCCAGCATCCGGGACAGCTCGAGATCGTGAATTTTCCGCTCGAACCGGACCAGGGCCTGGTTCAGGTCCTGAAGCCCCTGGATCCGGGCCGGATCACCGGACGCCTCCGCCTTTTCCCGCAACGGGGGCAGGACGCTTTCCCGGTATTCCGCCAGCCGCAGTTTCCCGGCGGCGATCAGCACATCCAGATCCCGCAGATACTCGCCGTTCTTCTCGAACAGGATGTCCAGCACGGCGATGTCCTTCAGCAATGCCGCCTTTGCGGACTCCAGTTCCCCCAGGGTCTTTTCGATCTGGGTCGACAGTTTCTCGTAGCGGGAGATGAAACGCTTCATTGAATCCGCCAGACCGCCGATCAGCGGCACCCGGGCCCAGAAGGAAGACCCCGTTTCCAGGCTCCCCACATCCAGGTCCCTGATCCGCCCCAGAAGCCCCCCCAGGATCTCGCCCACGTAGCCCGCGTCCTTGTTGCGGATCTGCGTAAGCATGGTATCGGAGAAATCCGCTATCTTCCGCTGGGCCGCCACCCCATATTCCATGAGGAGCTTTCCGTCCCGAAGATCGATGCCTTCCGCGGCGCTTCGCGCCTTCTGCAGAAGCGCAGGCTCCAGCTTCGACACATCCATGATGGATTCCGGCAACCCGGACCGTGTCCCGTCGTCCATACAACCGCCCTCCAATTTTACATGATGACTTTTTACCGCCGCGGGACGAATTGCCTCCCGTTTTTGCCCCCCCGGAGCCCTCCTAACCCGTTCCGCCGAACCCGTCCATTTCGAGGGACCGGATCAGAACCTGAACTTCCGCATCCAGTTCCACAAGATCCTTCTGCAGAAGCCGGGCACGCTGCTGCGCAAAGGCTTTTCCGATGAGATCCAGACTGTTTTCCACCTTCCGGAGCGTATCGTCCACCTCCGGGTTTTCCAGATCCCGAAGACCCAGATCCAGGTACTTCCGCACCACCGAGTTGGCGGCGGAAAGGTAGTGAAAGAGAAACTGACGGGCGGTCTGCAGAATCGCAGGGTTGTCCTGGATCTCCTCCAGGACCCCCGCCGCCGCCTGCCGGATTCCCCGGATCTTATCCCGGACGGGCCCCGGGGGCGCGCGGCGGATGGACTCGTCCAATTCCCCGATCCTGTCCCAGCCCCGGGCGAGGATTTCCCGATACATCTCCGGCGACACCCCTTCCACCGGGATCGAAGGCGCTTTTTTCCGCGGCGCGGACACCTGGTAGACCAGGGTGAAAACCGCCGCCGCCCCGGCCGCGGCGATGAGAAGGCCCCAGGCAAGGAAGAGGCCGATGAAGGCGGCCCCCCCCAGAAGCCCCGCCCGGAGCCCCCGAAGCCCGGCGGAGGGTCCCTGCGGACCATGACGGCCCCCCGGAACGGGCACGGACCCCTCCCCCCCGGTTCCGTTTCGACGGAACCCCGCCGGGAGGCCCCGGGTCCTGCGCCGGAGCTGCGGCGGCAGTCCATTCCGATCCATGGTTTCAATATACCATATGCCGGGAAAAAGGGAATTCTTTTCAATGATTTTCACCCGGCGGAATCGGGAAAACAGCGGAGCCGACGGGATCTTGATTTTTTCTCTCCGGGCCGCCACTATTGCCCGACTATCCATTTACAGTCACCGGAGGAACGATTCCATGAACATTTCCGCCCTGCAGACCGCCCGTTACGCCTACAAACCGAAGACTCCGCCCCTGCTGGCCAAACCGGTCGCCTCCATCAAGGCCGAACCGGGACCCGCCACCAGAGCGGAGACGGACCACCAGGAACTCGCCGCCATATTCCCCCACACCTACGGCCGTCCCATCGTGACCTTCAAGGCCGGCAAGAACCCCTCGGTTTCGCAGAAGATCAACGTGGGGGTGATTCTCTCCGGCGGACAGGCGCCGGGGGGCCACAATGTCATCGCCGGTCTTTTCGACGGCATCAAAAAGGGACACCCCGAATCCAAACTCTACGGTTTCCTCGGCGGGCCCTCGGGAATCATCGGCGACCGGGCGGTGGAAATAACCGCGAAGACCATGGATGCCTACCGGAACACCGGAGGCTTCGACATCATCGGTTCCGGGAGGACCAAGATAGAAACTCCGGAGCAGTTCGAGAAGACCCTGGCCACGGCGAAAAAACGCCGGCTCCGGGCGGTGGTGGTCATCGGGGGGGACGATTCCAACACCAACGCCGCCCTTCTGGCGGAGTTCTTCGCCTCCCGGGGATCGGATATCCAGGTTATCGGGGTGCCGAAAACCATCGACGGCGACCTGAAAAACGACTATATCGAAACCTCCTTCGGATTCGACACGGCGGTGAAGACCTACTCCGAGCTCATCGGAAACATCGCCCGGGATGCGAACTCGGCGAAAAAATACTGGCATTTCATCAAACTCATGGGACGGGCGGCGAGCCACATCTGCCTGGAATGCGCCCTGCAGACCCGGCCCAACATAGCCCTCATCTCCGAGGAGGTGGAAAAGAAGGGGCAGACCCTGGGCGAGGTGATCGACCAGATCTGCGACGGGGTGGCGGCCCGGGCGGCCCGGGGGCTGAACTACGGCATCGTGCTGGTGCCCGAGGGACTGGTGGAGTTCATCCCGGAGATGAAAAAACTCATTTCCGGACTCAGCGACCTCATGGCCCACAAGGCCGGGGAGTTCTCCGGCCTCTCTTCTCCGGAGGCCCAGTTCGATTTCGTCGCCCGGCATCTTTCCGCGGATTCGGCGGAGTTCTTCGGCACCCTGCCCCGGGACTTCCGGCTCCAGCTGCTGATGGACCGGGACCCCCACGGGAACGTGCAGGTTTCCCGGATCGAAACCGAGAAGCTCCTGGTCCGGATGACCGAGGAAAAACTGGAGAAGATGAAGGCCCGGGGCGCCTTCACCGGCGTTTTCGACACCCAGACCCACTTCCTGGGCTACGAAGGCCGCTCCGCCTTTCCCACCAATTTCGATGCCGACTACTGCTACAGTCTGGGCTTCACCGCCTTCCTTCTCATCGCCGGAGGCGTGACGGGTTATATCTCCTCGGTCCGGAATCTGGCGCGGCCGGCGAAGGAATGGATAGCCGGCGGGATCCCGCTGACCATGATGATGAACATGGAACAGCGCCACGGGAGCAGAAAACCAGTGATCAAAAAGGCCCTGGTGGATCTGGAGGGGAAGCCCTTCAGGGAGTTCGCCGCAAAACGGAAAACCTGGGCGGTGGAAACCAGCTTCCTGTACCCCGGAGCCATCCAATACTTCGGACCCGACGAGGTCTGCAACCAGCCGACAAAAACCATCGTCCTCGAAGCGGGAGGCCGCAGGGTCGGGGCCGGCGCGGCCGGCCGCAAAAAAACCGCCGCCGGGGGAGGCAAGACCGGGGGGGTAAAGTCCGCCGCCGGGAGGAGTCCCTCCCCCCGCGGCGCGTCCGCCGGGAAAAAGCCGGCGGCGAAGGGCTGATCCCCTAACGGATCCGTCCCGGGCGGAGGTTCGCCGCATTGGCCGCCGCCGCCCGGTGCCCCGCCGCGAGGGCTCTGGGGAAAAGGGCGGCGAACTCCCCGCTCCCCGGAGCCGGGAGGCCCTCATCCTCCCAGAGGACGGCGAAGCCCGCGGCGAAGGCGTCCCCGCTGCCGATGGGGTTCACCGCCTCCACCCGTTCCGGCGGGGACAAGAAAACCTCTCCCCCCAGGGCGCAGAGAGCCGGCAGGGGTCCCCGGGTGAGAACCACGGCGATTCCGGCCCGGGACAGGGCCGCCGCCTCCCGTCCCGCCTTTTCCATCAGTTCCGGGTCCTCCTCCCTCTCCCCCACCGGCGCTCCCCCGGTAATGAAGGTGGAGGCGAACTCCGCGAAGTTCGGCTTTATCATGTCCGGCCCCCGGGGGATGCAGCGCAGAAGGTCCTGGCCCTGGAGGTCCAGGAGGACCCGTTTTCCCTTTTCCCGGGCGGCGCCGGTGAAATCCCGGTACAGATCCTCCGAGTACCCCGGAGCCCGGGTCCCGGACAGGACCACCAGTCCGCACCGGGGAAGGAGCCGGTGGAACTCCCGCCGGACCTGCTCCTCCACCCCGGACCGGGAGGACCCCTGCCCGTGAGACTCCTGCCCGTGAGACCCGGGCACTTCCGGCCCGGGACCTTCGGGCCCCGGCATTTCCGGCCCGGAACCTTCGGGACCGGATCCCACCGACAGGGTCTCCTCGATGATTTCGGTGGCCCCTCCCGTTTCCCGGTTTATCAGCGTGTAACAGTAGCGGATGGGCGTTCCCGAATCGGGGCCGTGAATCCGGACCCCGTCGGCGGCGGCAAGTTCAAGAAAGAGCCCCCGGTCCCGGCCGCCGGAGTGGCAGAGCAGCTCCGCGTCCCCCCCCAGCTGACGGACGACCCGGACCAGGTTGACCCCCTTGCCGGAGGCGTCCAGGTGGTGTCCGCAGCTCCGGTTCACCTCGTTTTCCCGGAAGGCGGGAAGAACGATGGTTTTCTGCAGGGTGGGGTTCAGATTCACCACCAGAATCACGGCACAGCTCCCGGCTTCACCGTGGGACTGCGCAGACTCTGCCGGATGGAAAGCGCCGACGAGAAGGTCACGGCCGCCACGATCAGAAGGCCCCCGGCCAGGGCCTTGGGGGACGGGCGTTCCCCGATGAAAAGGAAGACCCAGACGGGGTTCAGCACCGGCTCCAGGCCGGCGATGAGCATGGCCTGGATAGCCGAAACCCTTCTGATCCCGTACGAAAAAAGAAGCGAGGAGATGCCTATCTGGAATACTCCCAGGAAGAGCAGGGCTCCCAGGCCGGGAAGACCAAACTCGTCGGGGGGGCTGAACAGAAAAGGGATGGACACCAGAAAGGCCAGGGCATGGGCCAGAAGGATGGATTCGGTGGGGGAGCCGTCCTTCTGCATCCGCATGAAGATCGAATACAGCGCGAAGGTGAGACCGCTGGCCGTGGCCAGTATGTTTCCCAGAAGATTGCCCGGGGTGACCTCGTCCATGAAGAAAATCCCGATTCCCAGCACGATGATCACCAGGCCCGTCCAATGCTCCCACCGGGGCTTCTCCTTCAAAATCACCCAGCCCAGGACGGCCACGAAAATGGGCGCCGAATACTGCAGCAGGATCGCGTTGGCCGCCGTGGTGAGTTTGGTGGCGGTGACGAACATCAGCATGGTCACCGCGTTGGCCACCCCGGCGGCCATCTGAGGAAAGGAGAAGGTGAAGCGCGGCCGCCGGAGGTACAGCAGAATCACCAGACCCCCGATGAAGCTCCGGAGGCCCGCGATGGCCAGCGGGTTCCAGGTGATGGTTTTGATGAAGAACCCCGCGGTGCTCCACAGGGCGGCGCAGGCCATCAGGGACAGACTGGCTCGGGCCGGGTGATCCATCAGATCCTCCTTCGCAGGATGTCGAAAACGTCGTCGGGGCTGAGAGGGACGGGATGGTTCGGCGCAGCGGTTTTATCCGCCACCCGCCGGGCGTCCTCCTCGGTGAGGCCCAGAGCCCCCAGCCGGGGAAGGCGCGCCCGCTCCACCAGGGCCTCCAGGGTATTGATCAGCAGGGCGGCGTCGCCGAAGTCGCTCCCCGCCTCCCGGCCGGAGAGAGCCCGGCCCGCCCGGGCGTATTTCTTCAGAACGGAGCCGCCCGAGGGGTCGTCGATCCTCATCGCCCGGCCGATGGTGAAACGGCTGGCCTCGGCCACCAGAGTGCCGCATATCAGGCCGTGGGGAATGTGGAACATGCCCCCCAGCGGGGAAGCGATGCCGTGGACCACCCCCAGGCCGGCATGGGCCAGACAGACCCCGGAAACATAGGCGGCGTAGGCCATTCCCGCCCGGGCCTCCCGGTCGCCTCCGTCCCGGCAGACCCGGGGGAAGGCATCGCCGGCGATCCGCAGGGCGTCCAGGGCCATGGCGTCGGTGAAGGGGGACCCCCGGGGGGAGGTGAAGGCTTCCAGCAGCTGGGTGACGGCGTCCAGTCCCGAGGCGGCGGTCACCTCCGGCGGGCAGGACAGGGTCAGCAGGGGATCGAGGATCGCCGCGTCGGGGATAAAGTTGTCATGGCGGAGCGACTTTTTGAAGCCTCCCTCCCCCACCCGGCTGATGACGGCGTTTTTCGTGGCCTCCGTTCCGGTGCCGGCGGTGGTGGGAGCCGCCACCAGGGGGAGCCGGGTGCCCGGGGGAACACGGCTCCCCACCCCTTCCAGGTAGTCGGCCACGGAGCCTTCCATGGTTAGCAGCGCCGAGACCGCCTTGGCGGCATCGATGGCGCTGCCCCCCCCGACGGCGGCCACCCCATCCACCCGGGGGCCCGGGGATCCCTTCAGCTCGGCGGCGATGCCGTCCACCTCCTCCGGCGAGGGCTCTCCTCTCACCGAAAACTCCGCTACCCGGATGCCCGCTTCCCGGAGCGCCGCCAGGAGCCGTTCCCGATTTTCCGAATCCCGGAAAGACCTGCCCCCGGTGACCAGGGCGACGGCGGATACCCCCATCCTGCGCAGAACCGCCGGAAGCTCGAAGAGACGGCCCTCCCCGAAGAGCAGTTCCGGAAGGCGCGAAACCGTGAATTGTCGCATGGGCCGCATTATAGGGGATAAGCCTCTCCGGAGCAACCGCCGCCTTCCCCGGCGGGAGCCGGCGGGCGGGAACGGCAGGAGGTCGTTTGGGAGTCCCGTGTTGCATTTTCCCGGCTCCGGACCTACAATGTTTCCATGGACACCCCACAGAAGCGCGTCCGTCCCCCCTGGGACGACTACTTCCTGCAGATCGCCGACGCCGCCGCCAGCCGCGCCACCTGCGACCGGGGGCGCAGCGGCTGCGTCATCGTCAGGGACAAGGCCATCCTGGTAACCGGCTACGTCGGCTCCCCTGCGGGACTCCCTCACTGCGACGATGTGGGCCACCAGATGAAAAAAACCATTCACGAGGACGGCCATGTCACCCAGCACTGCGTCCGTACCGTCCACGCGGAGCAGAACGCCATATGTCAGGCCGCCCGCAACGGCATCGCCCTGGAGGGGGCCACCCTGTACTGCCGCATGACTCCCTGCCGGACCTGCGCGATGCTGATCATCAACTGCGGGATCAGACGAGTGGTGGCGGAGAGCCGGTACCACGCGGCGGAAGAATCGGAAGACCTTTTTCGTCAGGTCGGAATCGAACTGGTATACAAATCCCGGGAGACCCAGACCTACGAAAACCAGTGATTATTTTCCTTGAGAACTTGGAGAATCCGTCTTATGATGGAAAGAACCCTGATGAAAGGGGAATAGGTATTGATCAGGAGGACTGAAAATGAAGAAATTCGTGATCACCCTGACGGCGATCTGCATCGCCGTGGGCGCGCCTTTGTTCGCCCAAACGATCCAGGATGACTTTTCCGGGATGGGAGCCTGGAAACCCGCCTACGGCGCCTGGAAGGCGGATGGAAAGCTGACTCAGTCGAATCTCACAACGGGTCTCGCCCAGATCTATCGTCAGGTGCCCCAGTCCGGAGTCTACGAACTCGAGTTCACCGCCAAATACAAGGAAGGCGGCTACAAGGACCTCAAAGACGTCGCTATGGGCAAATACCACGCCGGTTTCGGCATTCATATCGGGATAGACAAACCCGCCCCGTCCATATCCTGGGGCAACGGCAAATCCTACCTCCTCTGGTTCAACCTGGACACCACGGTCCCAAAAAACTCGGAGTATTACGGCCTCCGGGCGCAGGTGTATAAAAGCGACTCCAACTCCCGGATGAATCTGATGAAAGACTACAACGTGGAAATCCTGCCCCAGGATGTGGTGACGGCCAACCTGGACTACCTGGCCTACGACCTGAAGGTGCGGATGATCGTCAACACCAACGACGGGGAGATCCGGGTCTACGATCCCACGGTGGACAATTACTATTACTACTTCACCCTGGACCCGAAAGTACTCCGGGCGGGGTCCTACGTCGCCTTCCGGACCAACCGGGTGGGCATAGCCTTCGACGATTTCAAGGTCACCAGGATCCGCTGAACCTCCGCCTGACGCGGAGAGGGAGAAGGCCGTCTTCTTTCGAAGACGGCCTTTTTTTTCGGCCGCCAGCGGCCGGGAACGCCGACTCCCGGCCCTGCCCCCGGCCCCGGCCCTGCCCCCGGTCCCGGCCCTGCCCCCGGCCCCGGCCCCGTTGCCCGGTCCCGGCTCAGTTCCCCGGTCCCGGCTTAGTTCCCCGGTCCCGCCGCCCGCCCGCCGGATTCGTCCCCGTGCTCCCGGTCCTGCCGCCCGGCTCAGTTGCCCGGTCCCGCCGCCCGGCCTAGTTGCCCGGCCCTGTCACCCGCCCGCCGGATTCGCCCCGGGGACTCAGTCCCGCCGCCCGGCCTCAGGCGGGCTTTCCCACCAGAGCCAGAAACTCCTTCTCGTCGATGGTTTCCACCTCCAGCAGCCGGGAGGTGACCTTTTCCAGGAGATCCTTCTTCTCGCTGAGGAGATCGGTGACCCGTTTGTACCGGGACGCGACGATGTCGGAGATCTCCTGGTCGATCTGGCTGTGGGTGGATTCGGAATAGTCCCGGTAGCCGCCCTGGGGTTCCGCCGCCATGCCCATGATCCCGGGCTGCCGGTGGTTCAGAGCCACGTTGCGGAACTTTTTGCTCATACCGTACTCGGTGACCATCCGCTTTGCGATGTCGCTGACCTTCACCAGGTCGTTGGCGGCGCCGGTGGATATGCGGCCGAAAACCAGCTCCTCCGCGGCCCGGCCTCCCAGCAGGGTGTCGATTCTGCCGTAGAGTTCCTCTTCGGTGAGAAGGTACTTGTCCTCCGTGGGGATCTGCAGAGTGTAGCCCAGGGCGCCGAAGCCCCGGGGAACGATGGTGATCTTCCGCACCGGGTCCGCCCCGGGAGTGAAGGCCGCCACCAGGGCATGGCCCGTTTCGTGGTAGGCCACGATCTTCTTCTGGTCCGGGCTGATGAGGCGGTTTTTCTTCTGTAAACCCGCGATGACCTTTTCGATGGCTTCGTGGAAATCCTCCTGCTCCACCTCGTCCCGGCCCCGCCGGACCGCCAGAATGGCCGCTTCGTTCACCAGGTTCGCCAGATCGGCGCCGACGAATCCGGGGGTGTCCCGGGCCACCAGCCGGAGGTCCACACTCTTCCCCAGCTTGACGTCCCGGGAGTGGATCCGCAGGATGGCCTCCCGCCCCTCCAGGTCGGGCCGGTCCACCAGGACCTGCCGGTCGAACCTCCCGGCCCGGAGGAGGGCCGCGTCCAGCACCTCCGGACGGTTCGTCGCCGCCAGGATGATGACCCCGGTGCGGGAATCGAAGCCGTCCATCTCCACCAGGAGCTGATTCAGGGTCTGCTCCCGCTCGTCGTTGCCCCCCAGGACATTGATCCTGCTTTTACCGATGGCGTCCAGCTCGTCGATGAAGATGATGCAGGGAGCCTTTTCCTGGGCCTGTTTGAAAAGATCCCGCACCCGGGCGGCCCCGACGCCCACGAACATCTCCACGAACTCGGAGCCGCTGATCCGGAAAAAGGGCACCCCCGCCTCTCCCGCCACGGCCTTGGCCAGAAGGGTCTTGCCCGTCCCGGGGGCTCCCACCAGCAGGACCCCCTTGGGGATCTTGCCGCCGATGGAGGTGTACTTCTGGGGGTTTTTCAGAAAATCCACCACCTCCATCAGCTCTTCCTTGGCTTCGTCCGCCCCGGCCACATCGGCGAACTGCACCCCCGTGTCGCCCTCGGCGATGATGGCCGCCCGGTTCTTGCCCAGAGTCAGGACATTCTGCCCCATGTTGCCCATGCGCTGGAAAAGCACCCGCCAGATGAAGAAAATCATGAGGAGCGGGAAGGCCCAGGAGAGGAGGAAACTGGCGAAGGGGTTGGGCTTCTCCGAAATCCGGTGGTAGGTGACGCCCTTCTGATCCAGGAGCGCCACGAAGCCGGGATCGTCCACCGGAACGGTCCGGTAGGCGGTCTTTCGTCCATCCGCCTCGGAGGTGTAGCCGTGGTAATAGTTTTCCCCCATCTGGACCTGCCGGATTTCCCCGGACTCTATTTTTTTCTTGAAATCGCTGAACCCGATCAGCGAGTCAGGAACGGGCTGGTACAGGCTTTTAAAGATCATCATCACCAGAAGGGCCGCGATGAAGTACCACATCGAAAACTTGAACTGCCCCTTATTGGGCATGCGGAAAAGAGGGCCGAAGTGATCGGGTTCTTCGCAGTTGCCCTTTTCCCAGCAGCCCTTGTCATCCTTTTTGAGACTCTTTTTCGCCATGGGGAATCACTCCTAATAATTTGATCCGCAGGGAATACTTTCACAGGGTCAGGGACACTATAGCATGTATTCGCCGCTCCGGCGAGTCCTCGCCGGGACGGGTTCCTCCAGCGCCCCGCCGCGCCGTCTGATGCATAAATTTACGAAAACATCCGGAATATCACCGAATATTCGTTAAATTATTGCATTTTTATTCTTTCAATCCCTTGTCCTTTTTTCCGTAAAATGTTTTAATGCCCCAATGGTACGCCATCTTCTCATCGACCTGGACAATACCCTCTACCCGGCCTCCAGCGGCCTGGACAGGGAAATCGACCGGCTGATGACCCTCTTCGTCGCCCGGTATCTGCGGATCTCTTTCGAGGACGCCCAATATCTGCGCCGGACCAACGCGATCCCCTACGGCACCACCCTGCAGTGGCTTCGGATCGAATTCGGTTTTCACGACCTTGACGGCTACTTCGAGGCAGTGCATCCGAAAAATGTGGAGGACTACATCCCGGCGGATCCGCAGCTGCCCCGGATCCTGGATGCCATAGACCTCCCCAAGGCCATCCTGACCAACTCGCCCCGGGAACATGCCGACCGTGTCCTGGCCCATCTGGGGGTGGCGGACCGCTTCTCCCGGGTGTTCGACATCCGGCACAACCGTTTCCAGGGCAAACCCTACCAGGACACCTACCGGAACGTGGTGGCCGCCCTGGGCAGGAGGATCGACGAGGTCCTCTTCGTGGACGACATGCCCCGCTATCTCCTCCCCTTCCGGGATCTGGGGGGACGGTGCCTTCTGGTGGACGAAGACGGCGGCGACGGTTCCGGCCTGGACGCCATTCGCCGCATCACGGAACTGGAAGATTTCCTGAAAACAACGTATTTCCTCGGGGGAGTGAAATGAACGGACAACGAAAAACACTGAACAGCGCGGAACTGCGGTACAACGGCCACACCATACAATTCCCCGTCTTCGAAGGGAGCATGGGAGAAAAGACCATGGATATCCGGGCCCTGCGGAAGGAAACCGGAATCCTCACCTACGATCCCGGACTGATCAATACCGGGATCTGCACCAGCGACCTGACCTATGTGGACGGGGAAAAGGGCGTCCTGCTGCACCGGGGCTACAGCATCGAGGACCTGGCGGCGAACTGCCGGTTTCTCGAAGTGGCGTATCTCCTGATTTTCGGAAAGCTCCCCAATCCGGTGGAGCAGAAGAGCTTCTCCGAACTGATGAACCTGCATTCCATGATCCATGAGGACATGCAGCACTTCTTCCGCAATTATCCGGAAAAAGCCCATCCCATGGCGGTCCTCTCCGCCATGGTGGTGTCCCTCTCCTCGTTCTACCCCGAACTGGACCGGGAGTCCGCCACCGAGAGGATCGACAATACCGTCACCCGGCTCCTGTCCAAGATCAGGACCATCGCGGCCTTCTCCTACAAGAAGTCCGTGGGGGAGCCCTTCGTGTATCCCAGCTACAAGCTGCGGTACTGCGCCAATTTCCTGAACATGATGTTCTCCTCCCCGGTCCGGGACTATACCGTGGACCCGGTGGTGGAGCGGGCGCTGAACCTGTTCCTGGTCCTCCACGCGGACCACGAACAGAACTGCTCCACCACGGTGGTCCGCACCGTGGGAAGCTCCGGTGCCAACCTCTACGCCTCCATCACTGCCGGGATCTGCGCCCTCTGGGGCCCCCTGCACGGGGGGGCCAACCAGGCGGTGATCGAAATGCTGGAGGAGGTCCTGTCCCAGGGCATGAGCGTCCGGGATGTCATCGAGTCGGCGAAGAGGAAGGAATCCAAGATCAGACTGATGGGCTTCGGCCACCGGGTGTACAAGACCTACGATCCCCGGGCCAAAATCGCCAAGGAAGCCTGCAAAAATCTGCTGGAGCATCTGGGCCACCCCGACGACCCGCTTCTGGAGCTGGCCATGGCCCTGGAAGAGGCGGCGCTGAAGGACCCCTACTTCCAGGAGAAGCACCTCTACCCCAACGTGGACTATTACACCGGGATCGCCTACCGGGCCATGGGCATCCCCACCAACATGTTCACCCTGCTCTTCGCCATGGGACGGCTGCCGGGATGGATCGCCCAGTGGCTGGAGAACAGCAGGGATGGGGAGCAGAAACTGATGCGGCCCCGGCAGGTGTACACCGGGGAAGTGGCCAACCGGGTCCTGCCCATCGGAGAAAGGGCCTAGGCCCCTCAGCCTTCTCCAGCGGGGATCCGCGGCGGACGCCCCGGCAGAGCACCGGCCCCCGGCGGGGAGCCGGTTCCCTGAGGGGAATCAGCTTCCGGAGGGCTGCTCCGGCCCGCGGCGGGGCGTCAGTTTCCGGCTCCTGAACGAGTGGAACTAGTTTTTCTGTGACGTTTCGAAGGATTACCTCGCCAGTGCCAGCGGGTTTAAACCGGAAATCTCCCAGCTAATGGCTGATGGTCAATAACGGAACATAATCTCCGAATACTCCTCCGGTGTATCTACATCCAGCACCACCCCTGAATCATTAACTGGCAATTCTGCAGGTGGGCCAAAAATGTCAAATACTTTTTGCATTGAGGCATTATGAGGAAAGTCTGGAATCTTTTTTATTAAATTGTAATCATCGGTGATATCCTTCCTAAA
>JAKQWJ010000271.1 GCA_029562045.1 Spirochaetota bacterium
GACAATGAGGCATAAGATCGGTTTCAACGCCCTGAGTAGAAGGGCCGGTCATCGCAAGGCGCTGCACCGCAACATGGTCATTTCGCTCTTTCGGCATGAAAGGATAACCACCACCAAGGCGAAGGCCCTGGAAATACGGAGGACCGCCGAAAAACTGATTACCCGGGCCAAGGCCGATTCGGTCCATAACCGGCGCATCGCCGCCAGGAAGGTGCATGACCCGGAGATTCTCGCCAAGCTTTTTACCGACATCGGACCCCGTTTCGTCGATCGCCCCGGTGGATACACCCGGATACTGAAGCTCGGTTTCCGGTACGGCGACGGGGGCGAAATGGTCCTTCTTGAACTGGTGGATCGAAAGGTAAAAGAAAAGAAAAAGAAAGTAACCGCCAAGGAAAAACAAAAAAAGGAAGAGGCCAAGACTCCCACCGCGTAGACGCGCATGGAGGACTTTAACCGCTCACCAAAGGGCATCTCCCACCGAGATGCCCTTTTTTCGTTTTAGGTGTTATATTTGATAAAAAAAGGGCCGCTTGAAAACCCCGGCCGAAATGTCGATACTGTAGGGAAGCGCAAAAGTTGTCGGGAGCCTGATGGGTGGAATGAATACGGTTCAGAAGTTATCCCTGAGTTTGCTCATTGCGGTGATACTTTTCAGCGCTTTCGCGCTTTTCGCCTTCTCCGGCCTGTTTTCCATCGTGGAAAACTCGTTTTTCGACAGGAAGGTCCGCAGTGAAATACAGGAGTCCCTGGGGGTCACTGCCGGCCTCGTGGACCGCTTTCACGAGCTGAATCTGCAGAAATATCAGGCCGTTCTGAAGGACGACTCCGTCCGGACCGTTTTCCTGTTCAATCAGAGCCAGGAAGACATCTATGGCAGGGTAAACATCTTCGGAAAACTTCTGGAGGAGACGCCTCAACTCGACCTCGTCCGTTTCGTGGACCTGGAGGCCAAAAGGATCCACTTCAGCACCCGGGAAGACGATCTGAAACAACGGACCCGGGACTCGATTTCATACAAGAACTTTCCCGAGGTGGAAGACAAAGATTTCATCGACGAACTGAAGGCCGGGGCGTCGGAACGGCAGCTTTTTTTCAATCCTCGAAACGACGGTCCGGTCTATGTGTACAAAGTGTCCGATCTGTACGACGCCCCCAAGGGATACGCTCTTTTTTATGTGTCCAAAAAAGGTCTTGCCTCCTATCTGACGCAGAACAAGGCGCTGGGCCAGAGGGAGGATCTGGATTTCATAGGGTCCCGGGGCATCCTGCTGCGGGGGAATCTGACCCGCAGCGAGGAAGCCAGGAAGGAGATGCTGGATTACTGGAGCGGACAGATTCCGTCGGCTCCAACCTTCACCGACGACCAGGGCAGAAACTTCGTGTTGTTCGAAACCGAGTCGGCTCGGGGCGGCAGGATCGGGACCTTCGTCGCGCAGGACCGATTCCTCATCGACAGCTCCATGAAGGGCATTCTGCTGGCATTGGTGTTTCTGTCCTCCTTCCTTCTCATTTTTCTCCTGATGAACATCCGGCAGGACGCGGGAATAATCCTTTCCGAAAGGGTGAAGAAGTTCCAGCTGAGTCTGATGCGGGAGTATCTGGACAGGAAAGCGGAGATAGACTGGCAGAATTGGCGCAACGAATTGGAGGTCCGCCGGGAAGACGTGAAAAAGGAGATGACCCGGGGGATCCGCCGGGTCAGAAGGGGAGAGAAGGAAAAACTGAACCAGCTTGTCGATGAGAGCTGGGAGGAAATAATCACGGTTCTGGGCCGGCAGGCGGGGGATCAGGCTCCGCCGCTGGACCTGTCCAAAATCGAAGGAATCGTCGAGAGAGTGGTTTCCAACCTGAAGGCCAGGGACGGAGCCGGTCTTCCTCTGGGGGACCGCAGTATCTCATCGCCGGGATCCCTTTCCGGAGCCATCCCGGCCCGCCCGGTTGAGGTCTCCGGGGTGGATTTCACCTCTATGCACGCATCGGAAAAGACGGCGGTAAAAACGGAGGTCCCGGCAGCGATCATGAATCTGGAAGACGCGGAAGAACTGGAAGAGGTGGAAGAATCTGATGGGTTGAGTCCCGCCGCCCCGCCTCCGGCGCGATCTCCCGCGGCGGCCTCACCGAGACAGGCGCCCGCCGCTCCGGCCCCCAAGCCGGCTCCCAAGCCGGCTCCCGCCGCGGCCGCTCCACGGCAGGCGCCGGCTGCCTCCACCCCGAGGCCGGCGCCCGTAACGCCTGCGGCTTCCCCCAAGCTTCCGGTGGATGTCCCTCCCGCCATGAGTTTCGGCTATCAGGCCCGGCCAGGGGGGATCAAAACCCCGCCGCCCCATCCGGCCGCTCCGGAGACGGGGGCGGGAAGCGTCGCTCTCCGCGGCCCTCTGGGGCCGGGGATCATGACCATGGCGGAGCTTCTGGAAAAGGGAAAATTCCGCTACCTCCCGCTGGAAACCGAAGGGGGAGGCAGAGGCGAGTCCCCCATTGTCCAGCAGCCCGACGGCACCGTCAGGATACGGGATTCCGCCTTCACCCGGGAACGGTCGGGGCAGGGGGACTTTCAGAATCTCGTCGATCAGGTGACGAAGGACCATCTGGCGGCGGAGAAAAACTCTCTGGGAATTGACGACCTTTTCGGCGATTTCGGCATGGATCTCCATCATTTTCTGTCCGAAACGGAGGAGACCGGCGGCGCCGGGGAATCAGGCCTGCCCGCCTTCGGATCCTGCCTTACCGAGGACGGATTTTTTCAGTACGACAACTTCCTGACCACTTTTCGGAAGAGCGACAGCGGGATCGTAAAATCCCTGATGTCCATTTCCCGGATACTCTCCTCCTATTTCTGCGCCATCATGATTCCCCGGGATGGGCGGCTGAAGATAACCCACTCCATCGGCCTCAAAGAAGCGGAAACCGCGACCTTCGGCGTTCCTTTGACGCCGGCGCTTCGGATCCCCCTGGAGGCCGCCGGGAAGGCGGTTTTCTTCGACTGGCCGATCCGGAGTATCCATGAGTTCTCCCGCCTTCTGTCAAATGTGGAAACCTCCGTCACCTTTTCACTCCTTCTGCTTCCACTGTACTTCCGGGGGGACAAGGGATACCTGGCCATGGGCGTGAACAAGTGCCCTTCGGCGGAGGAATTGAAAACCCGGCTTGTCGGTCTGGGGCGGGCGAAATGAGCGTTATCCGGCGCTAAATTCTTTGCAGTTCTTCCAGTTCTTCATCGTCCGAAAAGGTGGCGCCTGCCTGGATGGGCGTGAGAGTCTCCATCCCCGCGAGAACTCCCGATAACTCCATGGCCTCCATCTGCTGAGGCAGACCGGCCTGATATTCCAGGATGCTCGCCTTGATGCTTGTGAAGATCAGCGGGAAGATGATGTTGAAAAAATAGGTGTTGTGGATGGAGTTTTTGATGGTCCGTTTGTATAAGGTGTTGAGACTCTGGAACTCCCGGCTCATGTATTGCTCGTAGTGCTGGAACGCGATGGTCTCGTCCAGGGCATGGGAAGGCGCCTTCAACCTGTCCTGATAGTCACCCAGGGTCCGCAGGACATCGAAAAGGCGGTATTTCCGATCGATGTAGAGTTCCACCTTGGCCTTGTCGCCGTTCATGATGCGCAGGGAACTGCGATACTTTTCCGGAAAAAGATAATACACCATCTTGCCTTTGCGGAGCTTGATCCGGCGTTCCGCAAAAAGGTCTTCGATGGCCCGGATGACATGCTTGTTCCCCCGGTAGTATTTTATCAGGTCCACGATTTTGTCCGCCCCGATCCCTCCCTTGTAAAACAGCAGGATGATCTGATCCACTATGGTTTCGGGAAGGCCGGGATTCACCTGGACCGAATAGGTGCGAAAGGTGACGTTGTGTTTGTCTTTCAGAATGACAGAGCTGAATGAGAACAATTCTTCCTTGGTGATTTCCCGGAAGTAACCGTTCAGGGCCCTGCTTTCCTGCAGGAACTCCTGGTAGTAACGGTCTATGATGCCGTTTTTCTCGAGGATCTCGTAGAAGTGCTCGGAAATCCGGAGCCCTCCCACGGGGGCGGTGGATTCCATCCTCTTGGCCTCGATGACGGGAACTCCGATAACGTCCCAGCGCTTGTTCCCCGGAGGTCCGAAATTGCCGATGCTGACCTCTCCCACATTGGCTCCGATCCGGATCCGGATCTGGAACAGTGCGTTGAACGAGTTGGCCAGAATCGACTCGGTGCGCATGTACCGCATGATGTCAAACGCGTCCTGGACGGTCCTCTGTTCCTCCGGGTCGTCGAGCCCCTCGATGACCTTGGCGCTGGCCTCGTTGAAATAGTAGCAGACCCTCTGCATCTCCACACAGGTGTAGAAGAGGGCGGTGGCAATGTAAACGAGGTTTTCTTCGGGGCTGAGGTTCGCAACCCTCCGGTCGATGAGACCCCCGAAGTGGAACATCAGGGAGTCCCCTTCGGTCTTGTTCAGATAGCCGCCCCTTCTTTTCAGAACGTTGCCGAAGACCGTATAGAGGCCGTTCAGAAGGACCTGGTTCTCCTTGGGGCTCAGAAATTTGGCCAGAAAGGTGTAATCGGCGATATCGATGAAGGCCACCCCGATCTGGGTATCCACCGATTCCCGGGGGATGCCTCCGTTGGCGACGATGGCGTCGATGAGATCCCGGGGGATGTAATAATCCACGATTTCTTTCCGGAAGGCGGACTCCTCCCGTTCGAGGGAATTACTCTTTTCCTCCGCCTTCCGGTTCAGTTCGGCGATGAGTTTTTGTATGAACTCGAGATCTTCCCGGGGAATTCCCTCATTTCCCGGGAACTGCAGGAGGTCGCGCAGAAAGCGGGCGGCGTAGGCCGGGTCCTTTTCGTGTTTCCGGGTGAACTCCAGGGCCTTGCGGGCGTCAATCCTCTCCGAGGGGAACGATGCTGGAAGCGGGGGTTTATGGCTGGTCATTTCCCTTGTTTCGAATACTGAATCTATCCCAGTTTCGGTGAAAACTCAAGGGAGAAAACCTGCCGGTCCTTGCGTTTTTCCTCTTCCCCGGTTACTCTCGCCGGGGAGGAGAAGGGTGATCGAAGCGTATACCGATGGGGGCTGCAGCGGAAACCCCGGGCCCGGCGGATGGGCCTATATCATTTCCCGGGAAGGCGGGGATATCCGGGACTCCGGTGGAGAAGATCATACCACCAACAACAGGATGGAGCTTACGGCGGTCATCCGGGCGCTGGAGCGTCTCCGGACGGAGGCTCCGGCGGAGGGAATCAGGATACACACGGATTCCCAATACGTGCAGCTGGGCATTACCCGCTGGATCCAGGGCTGGGAACGCACGGGGTGGCGGACCGCCGGAGGGGACCCGGTAAAAAACCGGGACCTGTGGACGCGGCTCAGGGAGCTGTCGTCACTGCTCCGACCGGAATGGGTATGGGTGCGGGGACACGCGGGGAACCCCCTCAACGAAGCCTGCGACGCCCTGGTGCGGGGGGAAATGAAAAAAATCCTGAACCGCTGAAGCGCCGGGACGCATTCTCCCGTACTGGGGGGCATGGGCTGGAGCAGTTTCGCCGCAGTGGGCTACGACGGACGCCTGGTCACCATCGAGGTGGATATCCGCCGGGGCATTCCCGGGATGGAGATCGTGGGACTGCCGGGTTCGGCGGTGCGGGAAGCCCGGGAACGGGTGCGGATCGCCGTCCGGAACTCGGGCTTCCTTTTCCCCCGGGACCGGATACTGGTCAACCTGTCACCGGCGGATCTGCCCAAGTCGGGGAGCGCCTACGATCTTCCCATCGCGCTGGCGGTGCTGGAAGCGGCGGGGCAGGTCCCCTCGGACGGTCGGGAGCGTTTCGCCCTGGGGGAACTCCTCCTGTCCGGAGAGGTCCGACCTGTGCCGGGGATCATTTCCGCCGCCGCGGCGGGGATCGCCGCGCGAATCGGCGACTTTCTGGTCCCCCGGCAGAACCTGCGGGAGGCCCGCGCCCTGGAGGCGGGCCGGATCTGCGGGGTATCCTCCCTTGGGGAAGCTGTCCGGATCGTGGATTCCTTCATTTCCGGGGCGCCGATTCCCGACGCTCTGCCTCCGGAGGAGAATCGGCCCCCGTCAGGGGAAGGCTTCGACGACATCCGGGGCCTGGGCTTCCTGAAGCGCGCTCTGGAGGTGGCGGTGGCGGGACGGCACCATGTCCTTCTCTTCGGCCCCCCCGGCGGCGGAAAGACCATGGCGGCGTCCCGGATACCTTCGGTTCAGCCGCCCCTCACCCGGGAGGAGGCCCTGGAGGTCACCCGCATCCATTCCCTGGCGGGGATTCTGCCCCCGGACAGCGGTCTTCTCCGGGAAAGGCCCTTCCGGATTCCCCATCACAGCGCGTCGCTGGAGGGGGTGATCGGCGGGGGGCGGAACCTTTCGCCGGGGGAGATCTCCCTGGCCCACTGCGGGACGCTGTTCCTGGACGAGGCTCCGGAGTTCCGCCGGAACATCCTGCAGAGCCTGCGGGAGCCCATGGAGGAGGGGAGGGTCTCGGTGGTCCGGGCGGGGAGGCGCTTCTGGTTTCCATCGGATTTTCAGCTGGTCCTGGCGGCGAACCCCTGCCCCTGCGGCAACCTGGGGAGGGACGAAAAGATCTGCCTCTGCGGCCGGGACGAACTGTTCCGCTACTGGAGGAGACTGGGCGGAGCTCTGCTGGACCGGGTGGACATACGCTTTCCGCTGGCCCCTCCGGGGGCGGACGCGGTGATGGCCGAGGCCGGAAGCGCCGGTAAGATGCGGGAGAGGATCGCCGGGGCGGCGGAGATCCAGAGGCGGCGCGGCGGCTCCCGGTGGGTATGGAACTCCCGGATCCCTCCGGGCCGTCTGAAGCAGCTCTGCCCGCTGCCGCCGGAGCTGGAAGAAGCGTTGACCGGTGTGGCGGAGAAACTCCGGCTCTCCAGCCGGGGGGTGGTTTCGGTCCTGAAAATCGCCAGGACCATCGCCGATCTGGAGGGTTCCGCACCCATAGCGAAAGAGCATCTTTTCGAGGCCTTCCAGTACCGTCGGTACGGGGACGGGGACTACCTCTGGGCCTCCGATTGATTCTCAAGGCCCCGCCCGCCCCGGCCGACCTATAAAGGGAATGGGTAAAAATTTTTCCCCCATCCTGCTGGGTCTCGCCCTGCTCGTGCCGGTTTCCCGGACCGGAGCGGAGGGAATGTCCCGGGACTCGGTTCTGCTCTGGGCGGCGGGCCGGAACCTGGTGGATGTGGCGGAGCTGGCCCTTTCCCGGGGGGGCTCCCCGGAGGAGAGGGATCTTCTGGGCAACACCCCCCTGCACGCCGGGGCGAAGCATCCGCAGATGCTGGAACTCCTGCTGCGCAGCGGCGGGGACCCCAACGCCCGGAACGCCCTGGGAGAGACCCCTCTCCACAAGGCGGCCCGCCACCGGGATTCCGTGAAGGTCCTTCTGGCCGCCGGGGCGGACCCGGCGGCCGCCGACGCCTTCGGGCGCACCCCCGTGGATGTCTGCATGGACGGCGGAGCGGGGGCCTACAATCTCTCCATCTTGAGCCTCCTCATGTCGAAATGAGCGTGGACAATCGGATGCGTTCACGGTATCATTGCCCATCTCGTTTCGGGAGAGAAGCAATGAATCGCAAAACGGCGCTGATTTCGGTTTTCCTGTTTTTCTTCTTTGTCCTCGGCGCGGCGGCCCAGTTTTCCTCGGACCCCACCGATACTCTGTACAGGGACCTGGAAATCTGGGAGGCCCGGGGCCTCGTTTCCCGGCTTCCGGTGATGCGGCCCTATCCGCCCCAGGTCATCCGGGAACTTCTGGTCCGGGTGGCCGAGCGGGGAGGGGCGGGAGACGCGTCCCGGGCGCGGAACTACCTGGACGAGCTGTCCCGGGGCTTCACCTGGCACATCGAGGCCGGGGGCAAGGCCCGCAGCACCGGGGACGACCACTACATGGATCTGTACGGCGCCGTGGAGGCCGGCGGCTGGCTGGCGGACAATGTCCATCTGGAGGCCCGAGCCCGTGGGCTGGCCATGGACAACACCTCCGGCTTCGTCCTTCCCCGGGGCTTCCGGCCGGAGGTGGACATCTTCGACACCTGGGCGGATGTGGATGTGGCGGGGCGCAAGCTGTTCCTGCGGCAGAACCAGAACGTCAACTTCGCCCTGGGGGAGGAAAACCTCTACTTTCAGGCGGGGATAATCCGGAACTCCTTCGGGCCCTTCTGGGGGGACGGGGTGGTCCTCAGCGCCGAGGCGCCCCACACGGGGCACTACTCCTTCGTCTGGCGGAACCCATGGTTCTCCTACTCCACCGCCCTCCTGGAACTGGTGGCCACCAACTACCTTTGGGGCGAGACGGACAAGAGGTTCCCGGACAAGCACCTCATCATCCAGAGCTTCAACTTCTTTCCCGCCCCCTGGCTGGAGCTGGGCTACTTCGAGTCCATCGTCTGGGGGGGGCGGATGGACTTCAACTACCTCCTGCCCTTCAAGGAGCTGTTTTATTCCCAGTCCATGGCGGGCTTCGAGGACAACAGTTTCGTGGGGCTTCTGGCGGACGTCCGTCCGGCCAAGAACGTCAAGCTGCCCTTCATCCTGTACCTGGACGACACGAACCTGAACGACCTCCTCAAGCTGAAGCTCAGCACCAAGTTCAAGGTGGCCGCCCAGGGGGGGGTGAAATGGGCCCCGGACACGATGGGCGCCCTGAAGATGGTGGCGGCGGACTACACCCTGGTGACCCCCTACATGTACACCCACCGCTCGGGGCTGGAGAAAGCCACTTCTTTGACGGAACCGACGGACCCTCTGCTCCAGGCGGTGAACTACAACAACTACACCCACTCGGGAACCAACCTGGGGGTGGGACTGGAGCCCAACTCGGACCGCCTGAGCCTCCAGGTGCGGCTGGAGCCCCGAAAGGACCTGACGGTCACCCTGACGGGCCGCTACATGCGCCACGGCAACGCTTCGGAGGACATGGTGAACGGCCACAGCCGGAACGACGGCACCATCCTGGACGACGGCTACGACAAGGATGTGAAACCCACCTTCCACTACAAGACCAACTTCCTGAACCAGGACAAAATCGAAAAAACCCTGCAGGCGGGGATCCAGGTAAGTTACTCCTTCCCCTTCTGGTTCGGGAGCCTCTTTCTGGAAGGGGGCTATATGTTCGAGAATGTGGATAACTTCGACTACATCCCCGGCCGGGACGCCTACGACCGGGGAGACGGAGTCCTCCACTACGTGAACTTCGGGGCGGGGTTCCGGTACTGACCGAAGGCGGGAAGGGCGAAAGACGGAACATGCGCGTCGCTTTTTTTCTGGAGATTTTCTACCCCGAGATCAACGGGGTCATCACCGCCACGCTGGATCTGGCGAAAAACCTGAAGGCTTTGGGGCACCACGCCCTCCTGGTGGTGCCGGACAACCGGAAGGCGGAGAGGGTGCGGGAGGTGGAGGGCATCGAAGTATACCGGGTCCCCGCCGTCCCCTTTCCGCTGTACCCCGGTATGTTCATCACCCGGCCCTGGGACAGGGGGCTTCTGGCCAAGCTCCGGGAGGACCGCATCGATATCCTGCACATCACCGGGCCCTGGACCATGGGCTGGGCGGGGATAACCATGGCCCGGAAGCTGGGCCTGCCCCTGGTGCAGACCTTCCACACCATGCTGGGGGAGGACACCTATATCCTGTACCTGGTCAAATTCCGGTTTCTCCTTCCCCTGGGGCGGGCCTTCGCCTGGGGGATGATCGACCGCTACATCGGAAGGTCCGATCTGGTGACCACCCCCAGCCGTTTTGCCCGGGACGAACTGGCCCCCCGCTATCCCGGAAAAAGGCTGGAGCACATTTCCAACGGCATCGACTTTTCCCGGTTCCGGAACGCCCCGTCCCGGGAGGAGTTCCTCTGCGCCCATCCCTGGTTCAACCACAAGACCTTTCTGTTCGTCGGGCGGATAGGACTGGAAAAATCCATCGATGTCCTTCTCCGGGGTTTCGCCCGGGCGGCCGCCCGGGATCCGGAGATCCGGCTGGCCCTGGTGGGGGACGGCCCCAATCGGGGGGAGCTGGAAAGGCTGGCGGAAGAACTGGGCCTCGCGGTGAAGGCGCGTTTTCTGGGCCGGATCCTCCATGAGGAGCTCCTCCGCAGCGGGCTTCTGCATTACGCCCGGGGTTTCGTCACCGCCTCGGTGACGGAGAACCAGCCCATGACGGTCATCGAAGCCATCTGCTGCGGTCTTCCCCTGGTTACGGCGGATGTTCCGGGCATGCGGGAACTCGCCCAGGGGAACGCCCTGACCTGTCCCCCCGGCGACGCGGAAGCCTTCGGCGACGCCCTGGCCCGGC
>JAKQWJ010000290.1 GCA_029562045.1 Spirochaetota bacterium
GCCCGGGCGTACTCCGGGTTCGAGCCCACCGCCGTCAAGGCGGTGCCGGTCTTGGTGCGGAAGAAAGACCAGACCAGGAGGCACATGAGGGCGAAAAAGAGAAACATCCCCACGGGAACGCGCAGATCCTCGCCGATCCGCAGGGCCAGAAAATCGTTGAGAACCCAAAGATAATATCCCTCGACGCTTATGGTCGTGCGCAGCCCCGTGCCCCCGTATCCCCATATCATGTTGGGGCTTTTGAAGGGCAGGAGGAGCCACATCATGCACATGAAGGCCACCGAGGAGAAGCCCACATAGGTGGCGATCATCATTTCGCTGCCCTTCACCCGGTTCAGCAGCCGGCCGTAGCCCCAGCCGAAGACCACCGCAAAGGGAGTGGCGAAGGCGATGGCCGCCAGGAACGCGACGAAGCCCGACAACCCGATCTCGATGGTGATGACCCCCCCCAGGAGCCCCGCGACGATTCCCAGGGGCAGTCCGAAATTCAGGCCGCAGCCGGACTGGATCATGGGAACCATGGCCAGGACCAGAACCCCGTTCATGCCGAACCGGATCAGGGTGTCGCTGATGGAGGAATCCAGCCGGACCCTGGCCGCTGGGGTGGCCAGAAACAGGCTGAGCAGGAACAGAGCTATGATGATCCGGGGCCAGCCCGTTTCGGCGATGAATTCCCGTATCCTATCCATGATGATTTCCGTCCTTTCCGGCCTTCCCCGCCATCAGCATCCCGAACTCGCCGGCCCGGGCCGAGGGGGGCAGTATTCCGGCTACCCGCCCCTCGTCCACGATGGCGATCCGGTCGCAGACGCTCTTCAGTTCCTCCAGTTCCGAGGAAACCATGACGATGGTAGTGCCGTACTCCTCGTTGTGCATCCGCAAGGTGTCCAGAACCAGTTTCTTCGCCCCCACATCGATCCCCCGGGTGGGTTCGGAAACGAAAAGCAGCCGGGGCCGGGAGATGAAGGCCTTGGCCAGACAGACCTTCTGCTGGTTTCCCCCGGAAAGCTCCTGGGCCCGCTGCCCCACCCCGGTGCATTTGATATCCAGCCTCCGCACATACTCCTGGGCGGCGGCGGCGATGGCCTTGTCGTCCCGCCACCGGACGAGCCCCCCCAGAAGGGGCCTCAAAAAGCGGTTCTGATTCTGCATGGCGGTGAACACGATGTTCCAGTCCAGGGGCTCCTCCAGGAGGAGGCCCACTCCCCGGCGGTCCTCGGACACAAAGGAGAGTCCCGCATCCAGGGCCTTTTTCGGGGATCCCAGGGGGACGGGGGAACCTTCGAAGAGGACCCGTCCCCCGGCGGGGAAGAGCCCCATGATGCCGTTGGGGATTCCCAGTTTCCCCTGGCCCGCCAGGCCGCCGATGCCGAAGATCTCTCCCTTGCGCACGGAAAAAGAGACCTTCCGGACCGTTTCCCCGGGCATGTCCACCCAGAGGTTTTCCACCTCCAGCACGGTCCCGGTGGACGGGCTTTCCCTGTTCCGGACCGCCACCGTCCCCACTTCCCGGCCCACCATCTTTTCCGCCAGGACGGCGATGTCGGTTTCCGACGCCTCCGCCTGGTGAACCAGACCCCCGTCCCGGAGCACCACCACCCGGTCCGCCACCTCCAGGACCTCCTTGAGCCGGTGGGAGATGAAAATGACCGCGATCCCCTGGTCCGCGAGTTTCCGTATCGAGGCCAGAAGAATCTCCGCCTCCGACTCGGTCAGCACCGCGGTGGGTTCGTCCAGCACCAGGAGCCGGATCTTCTCCCGGTCCAGCTCCCGGGCGATCTCGGTGAACTGCTTATGCCCCACGGGCATTTCCGCGACCCGCATTCCTTCGTCGATGGAAGGCCCCCCCAGCCGGGACAGCGCTTTTCGGGCCCGGTCCCGCATCGCCGGACGGTCCAGGGTCTTGAGCCGGTCACCGAAGACTTCCACCAGGGGATTGTATGTCACCGACTCACGGTTGAGCAGGATGTTCTCCGCGGCGGTGAACTCGGGCAACAGGGAAAACTCCTGGTGCACCATCCCGATGCCCGCATCCAGGGCCTCGAAGGGCGAGGCGAAACGGACGGGGGCGCCGTCCAGGAGAATCGTTCCCCCGTAGCCGCCGGTGGAATGGATGACGTTCATTCCGAAGAGGATCTTCATCAGGGTGCTCTTTCCGGCGCCGTTCTCCCCCACCAGCCCCAGGATTTCTCCGGGCCGGAGGGAAAAACTCACCTCCTTCAGCACCCGATTGCCGAAAAAGTCTTTCGAAATGTTCCGGAGTTCCAGAAAAGGCGGAGATGACTTCATGGGAGCCTCGAAGAAAAAAATGGGGCGCCTTTCCGGGACGTCCGGAAGCGGCCCGGGCGCCCGGAACGATCCGGACCCGACCGGGGCGCCCCGAGGCGTCCCGGGACGCCTCGACGCATTCCGGGGTATCCCGGAAATCCTGCCTTACCGTATGGTGGAGTATTTTTCCGGGACTTCCACGTTGGTGGTTCCCAGGTAGCCCTTGCCCATGATGTAGGTGTCCTGGTAGATCAGGATGTGATTCTTCGCCTTCACCTTGGTGGCTATGTCGTTGTAGAAGCTGCCGTTCCACTTCGCGCCGGGGGTGTATTTATTGTAGGCATCCATGATGTCCGACAGCTTGGTGAGTTCCGCCTTCTTTTCGATGACCCGTTTGGCCAGTTCCCCCAGGCCCGCGGTGGTGGTGAAGCCGTAGGAGTAGGCCCAGGTTCCGAAGCGTCCGGCCCCGCCCTTGGCGCCGATTTCCTTTTCCACCTTGTCCAGGATGGCCTTGAAATCTCCCTGTTCTTTGGAAAGATCGATGCCCAGGGCCCCGGGATAGCCCATCAGCGGAGACGGGAGGTCCGCTTCGACGAACATGCCGCCGTACTGCAGAAGCTGCTTCAGAAGAGGCTCGGTGTGGGCGTCGTTGGTGCAGAAAAAGGCGGTTTCCTTGCCGTACTTCTTGACCCACTGGGGGACTTTTTCCAGGATGAACTGCTGGGCTCCGGCGACGCCCACGTCGCTGGTGGGGTCCGGGGCGGTTTCGAACACGAACTTCACGCCCAGGTCCTTGCAGGCCGCCTCCATGATGGCCCGACGGCGGCCCAGGGTTTCGTACCCCATGTGGCGGGGAAAGGAAATGTGGACGAAGGTCTTGGCGCCGAGTTTTTTCGCCGAATCGATGATCAGATAGCCCCGGGAGACGAAGTCGGCGTTCACCGCCAGGTCGGCGGCGCTTTCGATGACCAGCGGGTCTTCGTGGGGTTCGCCGGCGAGGAGGAGGATGTCCGGACGCTTGTCCTTTACCCGACGAAAGCCTTCGGTGGTGCCGGGAACGGCCTGGTTGACGATGATCGCCTTCATCAGGGGGTCGTCCGCCAGACCCACGATCTGGGAAATGGTGGTTTCCATCTCCTGCATGAAGTTGTCGGGATAGGTCAGGTGCTGGATGATGCCGCCCTGCTTGACCTCGCCGTATTCCTTGATGAGAGCTTCCGCGCCCCGCAGATCGTCCTCGGACTGGGATACCGTCCCGGTGACGATGCCGATGTGGAACCCCTCTTTCGCCGCCGGTGCGGCGCCCGTCCCCTCAGCCTTCTTGCCGCAGCCTGCCAGAACGAGGGCAGTGACGGCAAGAACCGCGAAGAGAGTGACGACAGTTTTTCTCATAACCATCTCCTTTTGCGTTGACTCTGGATACTGCAAACCGGTCCCATTATATGTGCGGTTTCGATTTTTTCAATAACGCGTTCCGTCGGTTGACGGCCGAGATGTTCTCATGTCCTGACGCCGTACCCCACGTAGCAGAGACCCTTGTAGAAGCTCTCGTGACAGCGGAAACGGGAACACAGATCGTGGAAACTGATCTGATTGGAAACCATTTTCCGCAGGAGGAAAACGTTGTAGGTGAAATTGTATCCCGGCATGATCCCCTGCATATCCTCCAGCCGGATCCCCGAATCCTCCAGCGCCCGGGATAGTTCCCGGGGCCGGATGAAGTGCTTCCATTTGTGTATGTCCCGGGGAATCAGGCGGGTCAGGGGAAACTTCTGAAACAGAAAGATGACGATGAACCAGCTGAGCAGAGTCCTGTTGACGGTTTCGAAAAAGAAGTAGCCTCCCGGCTTGAGCACCCGCCGGACTTCCCGGACGATAGTCCGGAAGTCCTTCACATGCTCCAGCACGTCGAGACAGAAAACCATGTCGAAATGGCTGTCGGGAAAGGGCAGTTCTTCCCCGAACCCCTCCTGATAGTCGATGCGCAGGTCCATCGCCGCCGCGTGCCGCCGCGCCGCCCGCAGGGTGGGCGTGGAAGGGTCCAGGCCCGTCGTCTCGAGGCCGAACTTGGCGATCTCCTCGGTGAGGAAGCCCCCGCCGCAGCCCACATCCAGCACCTTTTTCCCCCGGTAATCGTAGGAAAGATGGACCAGATGCTTCATGACGTAGGCAAAACGGACGGGGTTCATGGTGTAGCGGATGATCGCGAAGGGCCCTTCCTTTTCCGACCACCAGCTTTCGGCTTCCCGGTTGTAATAATCGTTATCGATCATGATTTATCCAATACGATCATACGCCGGGAGCGCGTTAAATGCAACAGAATGTTGCGCGGAAGAGGCGGCCCCTCAGGGTCGGGAGGCCCGGCCGGTCCAGGAGGGCTTCCGGCTCCGGAAAGTGACGTCCGGGTCGAGTTCCCGCCAGGAGATGCTCTTCCCCGCCGCCAGATCGGGCGCCCGGGTCCAGTCCGCCGCCAGGTCGGGGAAGAAATCCCTCTCCGTCAGTGCGCCCCAGTCGCCCCTCTCCCCTTCCCGGAAAAGCGTTATCAGGGAGGGGGGGTCCGGGTCACCTCCCAGCGACACCACCCGGGCCTGGTACCCCATCCGGACCAGGACATCGTAGGCCAGCAGAACCAGGTCCGCTCCCCGGGCCGTTTTACGGGACACGGTCTCCTCGGGAAGCAGAGCGGCGCCGTCGGGATCGACCCGAAAGCCTTTGGCGATGAGGTGGTGCAGATTTCTCGGGAAGCTTCCCTCCATGGAGCGGACCCGGCGGACGAAGGCCAAGTATGCGGCCTCGTTCTTCTCGATGGGCCGGTAATGGTAGAGGGACAGGGCCGTCTTCGTCTCGATTTTTTCGGGCAGGTCCCGGAGCAGTCCCTTTCCGTCCCGGATCCCCCAGAGGGGCTGATCGGTGTTTCCTATCAGGCCGGCGACGACCATGGCTTCGGGGAAGGACAGGCTGTCTTTCCAGGGTTCGATGAGGTTTTCCGCGGAATGGATCCGCAGAACGAAATTCTCCCGGTAGGCCCGGCGCACCAGGTCCCCGGTTTTCCGGTCTCCCGCATAGAAGCGATTCACCACGGCAAGGATCTCCGGCCCCGGCTCTTCGGCGGAAAAGCTGAACCGGAGCCCCGCCGCGTCGTCGTAGTAGTGAAAGATCTTCCTCCCTGCCGCGGGACTCAGCCAGAGCCAGGCCTCCGCCAGCCGGCGCTCCCGGTAGCCGGTGAGGAAGGTCTCCAGGGACCGGACGATCCGGGGATCGATGAGGACCGCGGTGAGAAAACCGTCGGGGTCCGGGACGGCCAGAGTCTTGACCGCGGAGAACTCGGAAAAAGGAAACGCGAGGATCCCTTCCCGCCGGGGAGCGCGGCCGAACTCCCGGG
>JAKQWJ010000295.1 GCA_029562045.1 Spirochaetota bacterium
GGACCGGGAGGGGATCGAGGCCCTTCTGGCGGCGGAGAAGTTCGACGCCGTCTGCCACCTGGCTGCCCAGGCGGGGGTGCGCTACAGCCTGACCAACCCCCACGCCTACGCCGACGCCAATCTGACAGGCTTTCTGAACCTGCTGGAGGCGGCGCGGAAAAGCGGGGCAGGGCACTTCTGTTACGCCTCCAGCTCCAGCGTCTACGGTCTCAACGCCCGGCAGCCCTTTTCGGTATCCCACAACGTGGACCATCCGGTGAGCCTCTACGCCGCCACCAAGAAGGCCGGGGAGCTCATGGCCCACTCCTGCAGCCTGCTTCACCGGATGCCCACCACGGGGCTGCGGTTCTTCACGGTTTACGGACCCTGGGGCCGGCCGGACATGGCCTATTTCCTCTTTACCCAAGCGGTTCTGGAGGGGCGGCCCATCACCATCAACAATTTCGGGGACATGAAGCGGGACTTCACCTACATCGACGATATCGTGGAGGGAATCCTGCGGGTCCTGGACCGGCCGCCGGAGCCGGACCCCCGCTGGGACCCGGAGAATCCCGATCCGGCCTCCTCGTCGGCGCCCTACCGGGTCTATAATATTGGACGGGGACGCCCGGCGGGGCTGATGGAACTGGTGGAGGCGGTGGAGGCGGAGACGGGAAGGACCGCCCGGAAGGTCCTGGCTCCCATGCCCGCCGGGGATGTGCGGGAGACCTGGGCGGACACCGCGGACCTGGAAAGGGACTTCGGCTACAGGCCGGAGGTGGATATCAGAACCGGCATCGGCCGCTTTGTCCGCTGGTACCGGGAGTTTTACGGAGTCTAGCCATGCACAACATTGCCGTCATCGGCACCGGTTATGTGGGCCTCGTCACCGGCGCCTGCCTCTCCGACTTCGGCCTTTCGGTGACCTGCGTGGACATCGACGAGGGGAAGATCGAAAGGCTGAAAAAGGGGGAGATCCCCATCTACGAAACGGGCCTGGATCTCATCGTGGAGCGGAACCTCTACTATAAACGGCTCTCCTTCACCACCGATGTGGAGGCGGCGGTGCGGGAGGCCCAGGTGGTCTTCATCGCCGTGGGAACGCCGCCGGCGGAGGACGGCAGCGCCGACCTCAGCTACATCGAGGCCGCCGCCCGTGCCATCGCCCGGTCGCTGAACGGCTACAAGGTGGTGGTGAACAAAAGCACCGTCCCGGTGGGAACCGGCGAGAGGGTGAAGGCCTGGATCGCCGACGAACTGCGGGCGGCGGGCTCCTCGGCGGACTTCGACGTGGTGTCCAACCCGGAGTTTCTCCGGGAGGGCTCGGCGGTCTACGACTTCACCCACCCGGACCGGGTGGTCATCGGCCATGACTCCCCCCGGGCCCTGGAGATCATGAAGCAGGTTTACCGGGTCCTGTATGTGAACGAGACCCCGGTGGTGGAGACGGACATCCCCACGGCGGAGATGATCAAGTACGCCTCCAACGCCTTTCTGGCGGTGAAGATCACCTTCATCAACGAGATCGCCAACCTCTGCGAAAAGCTGGGGGCCAATGTCCAGGACGTGGCCCGGGCCATGGGAAAGGACGGCCGGATCGGGCCCAAATTCCTCCATGCCGGCCCCGGCTACGGGGGCAGCTGCTTTCCCAAGGACACCCGGGCCCTGGCGGACACCGCCCGGAAGGCCGACGCCCCCCTGTCCATCGTGGAGTCGGTGATCTCCGCCAACGAGAGGCAGAAGAGCCTGATGGTCCGGAAGATCCTGGCCGGGATGGGGCCGGTGGAGGGAAAGACCCTGGCCGTCCTGGGCCTGGCCTTCAAACCCAACACCGACGACATGCGGGAGGCCCCGGCCCTGACCATCATCCCGGAGCTGGCGGCCCGGGGGGCCCGTTTCCGGGTCTACGACCCCGCGGCCATGGAGGAGTCCCGGTGGCGGCTGCGGGACCTGGCGGACCGGATGGTCCACTGCGCCGACGAGTACGAGGCGCTCTCCGGTTCCGACGCCCTGGTCATCCTCACCGAATGGAACCAGTTCCGGAACCTGGATCTGGGCCGGATAAAAAAGGAGCTCTCCCTGGGGCATTTCTTCGATCTGCGGAACATCTACAAACGGGCCATCGTGGAGGCCGCGGGCCTGATCTACCACGGGGTGGGGACATGAGGCCTTCACCGATACCTCCGGCGGAGATGGGGGCTGCCGGGGGAGCATCCCGGGATGAGGCCCGGCGGCTCCCCCCCCGGGGCGCCCGGGGATCGTCCGGGGGGCTCGGCCGGATCCGGAGGCTGTCCCGGGGGGCGGTCCCGGGGCTGATTCTGGCGGGCCTGAGCTTTCTGACGCCGGCTCGGGCCGCGGCGGCCCCGGACCAGCGGATTCTTCCCCTGGACTCGGGGGTCTACCGGAGCCTGTCCGATCTGTACCTGGAGCAGGGGCTGGCCCTGCCCAGCATGGCCCTGCCCTACTCCCACGAGGAACTCCGCCGGGCCCTGCGGCGCCTGGACTACGGCGCCCTGTCTCCGGCGGGGCGCCGGGCCTACGGCTCCATCGAAAAACACCTTGCCCGGGAACCCTCCCACCGGGAAGAGGAAGGTCTGGCCTTCTATCCCTCCTTTCAGGTCAACCCGGAAATCTATCTCCACACCAGACGGAACAACGACGACTGGATCTACGACGCCAAACAGAGACGGCCTTTTTTCGGCTTCTCCTTCGACCTTGCCCTGTCCCACCGTCTGGTGCTGTACGGCGACCTGACGGTCCAGAAGGACTTTTTTCAGGCCGGCGGGGACCCGGACAACCGCGCCAGCCTCCCCACCAGCCCCTATCAGATAGACCTGAACATCCCCTACCGGGCGGGGGTGAGTCTGGGGGGCGCCCACTGGAACCTGATGCTGGGCCGGGACCTCCTGTCCTGGGGGAACGGCCGGACCGGAAACCTGATGCTCTCCGACGCGGACCTCTACCACGAGGGCCTGCGTTTCACCTCATTCTATGACCGCTTTAAGTACACCTTCGTCCTTCTGGGGCTGGAGTCCTGGACCGACCCCGCCTCTTTCGGCCCGGCCTATGTCTATCCCCCCCCGATTGACCCCGCCGACCTGGAACGCTTCAAGATGCTCATCGCCCACCGGTTCGAGTTCCTCTTCCGGCCCGATCTCCGCTTCGCCGTCAGCGAAACCATCGTCTACGGCGGGAAGTACCCGGACCTCCGGGTCTTCAACCCCATGGTGATCTACCACAACCTCTACCTGAAGGAATGGACCAACAATCTGATGACCCTGGAGCTGGACTGGACCCCCAGGCCGGGGCTGCGGGTTTACGGGCAGTTCGCCATGGACCAGCTTTCCACCGTCTTCGAGCAGAAGGCCTACGGCGCCGATTCGGAGCCCAACGCCATGGGATGGCTGGGTGGGGTGGAGTTCCTCCGGCCCGCCGGTTCGGGCTCCTGGAGCGCCTCCGTGGAGGCGGCGTATACCGACCCCTGGCTCTACATCCGGGAGCATCCCCTGGTGAGCTTCGTCTCCACCCGCCGGGTTCACAGCGAGGCGAAAAAGCAGGTTCTGGGGGACAGGAACTACTACTTCGCCAACACGCCCCTGGGTTACTCCTATGGCCCCGATGTGGTGGTGGCCTCGGCGCGGCTGTCCTACACCCGGCCGGAGGCCTGGTCGGTCTACGGGGAGCATCGGCTCCTTCTGGACGGGGAGAACCGGATAACCACCCCCTTCCAGACCGGGGATGCGGCCTGGGACCGGAGGACGCCGTCGGGGGATGTGGAGGTGGTGAACATGACGAAACTGGGGGGCTGGCGCCGTTTTTCTCCAGGTTTTTCGGTTTTCGGGGAGGCGGGAATGGTGTATAATGACGGCGGGAGGGATCTGCAGCTCGCCCTGGGGCTGAGGTGCGAATTTTAAAAAAAGGAACCCGGAGTCATGTTGAAACAGTACCGCAAATCCCACTATTTTCAGCTCCTCCTTCTGGACGGCCTCGCCACCGCCGCCGCCTGGGGGCTGGCCTACCTCATCCGCTTCGAACTGCTCCGGGAAAGCGGCGAGGGCTGGGAGGGGACCTTCGTTCAGCTCGGAATTCTCGTGATGGTGCTGAACTGGATATCCTTCAACGCCAACAGACTGTACGAGCCCATCCGGATCCAGCCCTGGTACCGGGAGGTGGGGTCGGTTTTCTTCGCCATTCTGCAGAGCACCCTGGCGCTGGTGGTGCTTTACTATTTTATGGCCCCCATGCGGATATCCCGGGGTCACCTCCTGATCTATCTCATCCTGGCGGAAGGGATAACGATGCTCTTCCGGGTGCTCTACCGGAACCATGTCTACGGGATGTACTGGAAGGGGCGGCTGCTGCAGCGGGTCATCCTGATGGGGAACGGGGCCCAGATGGAGAAGTACATCGAAACGATGAACAGGTTCCCCGAACTGGGTTACCGCTTCGAAGGCTGGGCCGATTGCGGAGACCCGAAAAAGGCCCGGACCCTGGGCATCCCCCAGGTGGAAGAGACGGAGATCCAGGACATCCTGGAGGAGTACCGCCCCGACTTCGTGGTCATCGGCTACTCCCAGGAGCAGGGGGCCAAGATCGCCCGGATCATGGAAGCCTCCTACAACACGGTGACTCCCTTCATCGTCCTGCCGGACCTGGGCTACAGCTTCATCGGCAGCACGGTGGAGGATTTTCTGGGAATCCCCCTGATCAAGGTGAATCAGCCGAAGGAAAAATTCTTCGCCGGCCTTCTGAAGCGCAACATGGACATCCTTCTCAGCCTCGCCGGCCTGATCATCCTGTCGCCGCTGCTTCTGTTCATCGCTTTCCTGGTCAAAATAACCTCCCGGGGGCCGGTGTTTTTCCGGCAGGAGAGGATGACCATGGAGGGGGACAGTTTTTTCATGTACAAGTTCCGGTCCATGAAGGTGTTCTCCGACGGCTCGAACGAGACCGGCTGGACCGTCAAGGACGACCCCCGGATAACCCCGGTGGGGGCCTTTTTACGCAGGACCTCCCTGGACGAGCTGCCCCAGCTCTGGAACGTGCTGTCCGGTGAGATGAGCCTGGTGGGGCCCCGGCCGGAGCGGCCCATGTACGTGGAGGAGTTCCGGCAGAAGATCCCCGCCTATATGCTCCGCCACAAGATGAAGGCGGGGATCACCGGCTGGGCCCAGGTGAACGGCCTGCGGGGAGACACGAGCATCGAAAAGCGCATCGAGTTCGATCTCTACTACATCCGCAACTGGAGCATCTGGTTCGATATAAAAATTCTTTTCCTGACCTTCGTCAAAGGTTTCGTCAACAAGAACGCCTATTGAGGCGGCGCCGCCTTCCCGCCTTCCGGCTCCCCCGCTCCGTAGACCTGCCCGACGAACCAGTCCCGCAGGGCCCGGACCCGCTTTCCCAGGGCGCTGGGCATGTCCACCATGCTCCGGACCAGCCCCCCGGTCTCCGCCGCCACGATCCCGTACATTAAAAGCTCCTTCTCCAGGGGGATCAGGAGGATCCGGAATCGCACCCTGCCTTCCCGGAAAACGGGAAAAATGTACTTCAGGGTGGTCAGGTTCCGCAGGCCGAAGGAGGTCCGGCCCTCCTGGTGGAAGAGGGCGGCCTCGTAGTAACCGCTCCCGAAATTGGCATCCTCCAGGTGCAGCGGGAACCGCTCCTCCCGGGGGATGGCCGACACCGGGACGAAGGGTACCCGGCGCCGGGACTTGGGTGAATCCACGGCGTAGACATCGGAGAAGAGGACCCGGGAGCCGTCCCTGCTGCTGGACCGGTAACGGATCCCCGACAGGCCGGTCACATCCCGGAGTTTGTTGTACAGGAACAGCTCCCCGTCCTCCCGGGCTTCGGGGAGGGGCATCAGAAAAAGGATCTCGTCGGTTATGTTGGGGGAGAAGCCCTGGAACTCCCGGCGCAGTTCCTCCGCCAGTGGGCCCGCGGGCAGGAGGCTGAAGGCCGGCGCGCCTTCGGTGTAGCGGACCAGCTCCCTCTTTTCCGTCAGCTCCGCCCTGGCCGCCGCCGGGAGTCCCGGGAGCAGGTCCTCCAGATTCTGGGCGCTCAGAACCGAGGTCATCAGGCACAGGGCCGCCCCAAGGATGGCCTTTTTCGTCCCCCGGCGGAAAATCATAGGCCCCCGAAGTCCAGGGTGGCGAAGTAGTCCTCCACCGTTTCCGCCCGCCGTATCATCCTCACCGACCCGTCCTCCTGCAGAAGAAGCTCGGCGCTCCGCAGTTTCCCGTTGTAGTTGAAGCCCATGGCGTGGCCGTGGGCCCCCGCGTCATGGATGACCAGGAGGTCTCCCATGTCGACGGGGGGAAGCTCCCGGTCCACGGCGAACTTGTCGTTGTTTTCGCACAGACTGCCGGTGACATCGTAGGTTTCCGATGCCCGGACCCCTTCCTTTCCCAGCACGGTTATGTGGTGGTAGGCGCCGTACATGCCCGGCCGCATCAGGTTTGCCATGCAGGCGTCCAGGCCTATGTAGCGTTTGTAGATGTTCTTCTCGTGGATGGCCCGGGAGACCAGATACCCGTGGGGGCCGGTGACGCAGCGCCCGTTTTCGGTGACGATCCGCAGGGGGTGGAGGCCTCCGGAGGGAATGATCCGGTCGTAGGCCTCCCGAATGCCCCGGGACACCCGGAAAAGATCCACCGGAACCGCCCCGGGCTTGTAGGGGATGCCGATCCCCCCGCCCAGGTTGACGAACTCCATCCGGACCCCCGTGGCTTTGAAGACCTCCACCGCCAGCTCGAAGAGGATGACCGCGGTTTCCACGAAGTAGTCGGGGTTGAGCTCGTTGGAGGCCACCATGGTGTGGAGACCGAATCTTTCGGCCCCCATCTTTTTCGCCCGGGCGTAACCTTCCAGGATCTGGGGCCGGGTAAGCCCGTACTTGGCCTCCTCGGGCTTTCCGATGATGGCGTTTCCCTCTTTGAGGGGGCCGGGGTTGTAGCGCATGCAGATGAGGCGGGGGATTCCGGCGTGTTTCGCCAGGAAATCCAGATGGGTGATATCGTCCAGGTTGATGACGGCCCCCATGTCCCGGGCCTTGACGAACTCCCCGGCGGGGGTGTCGTTGGAGGTGAACATGATCTCCTCGCCCCGGAGGCCGGCCTTCTCCGCCAGGATCAGTTCGGGCAGGGAGCTGCAGTCCGCGCCCATCCCTTCCTCCCGGAGAATTTTCAGGATATGCGGGTTCGGCAGGGCCTTGACGGCGAAAAAATTCCTGAAGCCTCCGGGGACCCAGGAGAAGGCCTGGACGAACTCCCGGGCCTTCAGCCGGATGGCCTTCTCGTCGTAGACATAAAAGGGGGTGGGGTGTTTTTTCGCCAGATCTTCCGCGAAACCCCGATCGAAGGGAACTGTCTTCTTGCTCATGGCGGTAAAGTATCGCAAGAAGGGGGAAAGTGCAACACGGAGAAAGGCTACGGGGCTTCGGCGCAGCCCCGGGCCCGGGTGTAGGCCTCCCCGATCCGGCTTTCGATCTCCTCCTCCTCGACGCAGGCGAGGATCTCTTCCCGGAACCCTTTGCGCCGGGCCATCCGGGCCAGGGTGGAGAGGCATCGCAGATAATCGATGTGCATATCCGGGTGGGTGGCCACGACGAAAAGCAGATGGACCGGCAGTCCGTCGATGGAGTGGAAATCGATTCCCCGCCGGGAGATGCCCAGGGCCACCTTCATCCGGGGCAAGTCCGGCACTTTGCCGTGGGCGAAGGCGACGCCGTGGCCGAGACCGGTGGTGCCCAGGGCTTCCCGTTCCAGAACCGATTCCTCGAAACCCTCGGGGTCCGGTAGATCCCGGAAGGTGGCGGCCCCGGAGATGACCTCCCGGATGGCGGCGTTTTTTTCTCTGGCGCTCAACTGGATTATGTTCCCGGGGGACAGAAATTTGCGGTTCATTTTCTTTCAATCATACAAACACCCTTCCCCCCTTTCGTCAAGGGCAGGCCGTGTCCGTATCCGGCGGCCGGACCTCGTGCGGCAGGGGCCTACTCCAATCCGCGCAGGCGGTCCCGCAGCTCCGCGGCTTTTTCGTAGTTCTCTTCCTGGACGGCCCGCTCCAGTTCCAGGCGAAGTTCTTCCATGGGGCTGTTTCCGGTGTTCCCGATCTGATTCAGCGCGGTCTTCATGTAATTGATGGACCTGATTTTTTCGAACTGAAAGGCCGGAGAGTCGATTTCCGCCAGGGCCTTGATGGCTTCGATTCCCTGCTCCAGAAGCTCCCGGGCCTTGGCGGGCTCCTTTTGCTGGATCAGCAGCATGGAGCGGGAAACGCAGTTCATCCGGATCATGTAGGGCTTGTATTGCAGAAGGGCCGTCCGGTCCTCCTCCAGGGAAGAGTACTGTTCCACCAGCTCGGCGATGCGCAGGTTGTGCTCCGTGTCCCGGACCACCCGGGGGAAGTCGCTGATCTGGAAGAGCATCAGGTAGCGGTAGTAGAAAAGGAGGCTCTCCGCCTGCAGACGGGAAAAATCCTCGTGGCTCATGGAAAAAGCGCCGTCCCCCTCCCCGACATGCCTGGCCAGCCTCTCTTCGAACTCCGCCAGGGCCGTGTCCATGCCCCCGGGCCGCAGCCCGTCGGGTCGCCCGTCCAGTTCGTACTGTTCGATCCCCAGGGGCAGGCGCACCTGCATGACCCGTCGGCCGTCCGGGGTCATGATGACCCGCAGGGTCCGTTCCGGTTCGAAGGGCCACTCCTGGAGAATGGGCGAAATATCGGCGTTCATAAGGTCAATATACCCATTTCGACGGGAAAAGAGAAATATCCCCCATCGTGGCCCGCATGCTTTCCCCCGGGAAAAAAACTCTGATATACTTTCCCCATGATCAAGGTCGTTTCCCTGGGGGGCTCCATCGTCGCTCCCGACGGGGTGGATGCGGATTTGCTGAAGGAGCTTCTCGCCCTGGTGCGGGACTATCTTCGGGAGGAACCCTCCCGGAAGCTGATCCTCGTTGTCGGCGGCGGCGGGCCGGCCCGGAGGTATCAGGAGGCCTACCGGCGGGTGGTGGACCCGCCGGATGACGATATCCAGGACTGGATCGGCATCGCCGCGACCCGGCTCAACGGGGAGCTTCTCCGGGGGGTTTTCGCCCGGGAGTGTCGCCAGCCTCTGGTGACGGACCCCACGGCGGTGGAGGACTTTCCCGGGCGGGTCATGGTGGCCGCCGGCTGGAAGCCGGGCTTTTCCACCGATTTCGACGCGGTGATGCTGGCCCAGAGGTTCGGCGCGGGGACGGTGATCAATCTGTCCAACATCAGCGCGGTCTATACCGCCGATCCCCGGCTGGACCCGTCGGCGAAGCCCGTGGACCGGATGGACTGGCGGAGCTTCCGGGACATGGTGGGGGATGAATGGATCCCGGGGAAAAACCTGCCCTTCGATCCGGTGGCGGCCCGGCGCGCCCAGGAGCTGGGTCTGGAGGTGGTGGTGGCCTCCGGGAGGGATCTCCCCAATGTCCGGGCCATCCTGACCGGCGGATCCTTCGCGGGCACCCGCATCGGCCCGTCTTAGCCCCGGGCTATCCCCTGGTCAGTCCGGGGCTCTAGCCCCGGGCGAAAAAGTCCCCGAAGAGCCGCCTCGATTCGGCGTCCAGCCTCTTTCCGGACCGCAGCAGACTCCGGGCGGTTTCCGCCACCGTCACCGCGAAGGGGTAGGGTTCGGCGATCTCCATGGCCGCAGCCGCCGCCCGGGGAAAATCCCCCGCATCCAGGTAGGCTCCGGCTATGTCCTGGAAAAGCCGGTCCCGGGAACGGTTCTGACCCTTCGCCAGCGCCGCGCATTCATCCAGTATGGCGTAGGCTTCCGCTGCCCGTCCCTTCTCCCCCATCACCCGGGCGATGCCGATCAGGGCGGAGGCCCGGTTGTACCCGTCCCGGAGGCTCCGGGCCTGAACCAGGGCCGCGTCGGTGTCGCCCGTCTCGAGGTAGAGTCGGGCCAGCCGGGACACCAGGCCGTCGGCGGCGGAGAGGGACCGGGCCGAGGCCAGTTCCGCCTCCCGCAGCGGAAGATTGCCCGCGATGTCCGCCGCCCTGCCGGCTTCCACCAGCAGAAGGTCCAGCTGGAAAAGGGTGGAGAGCCGCCGCCCCTCGTCGGCGATGGCCGCTGCGGCGGCGAAGGCCCGGTCGATGAGGCCGTCCCTTCCCGCGAGTCCCATCCGGCACAGGGTTTCCGCCAGAATCCAGGGATATTCGATGGTGTCCGCCACCCGGAGGGCTTCGGGGAAGAGGCCGAGGCCCGCCAGGGTCTCGGCGGCCTTTCCCACCACCGCCGCCTCCCGATCGGTGCGGCTGACCACCTGGACCGATTCGATTTCCGCCGCCGCCCGGGAGGCGTATTCCCGCACCCGGACTTCGTTTTTCAGCGCCCGGTACACCAGGGAGACCCGGGAGTAGACCAGCGCCTTGTCCCAGGGGCTTCCGACGCTGCCCACCTGGGAGAGGGTCAGCTGCAGCAGTTCCTGGGTGTCTTTTATCAGACCCAGCCCGCAGAGGCGGCGGGCGGATTCCGACAGAAGCTCCGTTTTAGCCTCCGGACTGTCCATCACCAGCACCGTATCGATGACGTCCCGGAGAAGGGGCTGAAAAGGCTCCCCTCCCAGAAGGCAGGCATCGATGATTTCCGCCAGGAGGAACTTTTTCCGCCTTTCTTCGGGGAAGGTCCGGATGCGCCCCAGGCTTTCCGACAGACGCCGCAGGGCTTCCCCGGGCTCGTCCAGGTCGAGACGGCGTTTGGCCGCGACGATGCCGTACTCCTCGTACCATTCCCGGCCCGCGTTCCTTTTCAGGACCGCATCCGCCAGACCGAGAATTTCCCGGGCTTCCCGCTTCAGGCCCGCATCGACGGCGATCCGGAAGATCCGGTCCAGCAGTGAGAATCGCAGAGCGTCGTCCCGGACCCGGTCGGCGGCCCGCAGGGCGGTGACCAGTTCCTCCACGAGAATTTTTCCCGACAGATGGGGAGGGGGGGGGGAAGGGGTTTTCGGAGAAGAGGCGCAGGCCGCCGCGAGGAGGGCGGCCAGGAG
>JAKQWJ010000296.1 GCA_029562045.1 Spirochaetota bacterium
CTCCTGGATGTGGTGTACCAGGTGAAGCAGGACTAGTCATGTGGGGTGAATGGAGTCTGAACCGCTACACTCGCTGGACTCCGGAGGAGCAGGAGGAGGCGGAAGGCCTCCTCGCGGCGGGGGGACTCCGCTTTGAAAGCCCCCCTCCGGACCTCCTCATCATCGCCCGGGACGGCGGGGGCAGGCCCATCGGGAGCGGGGCCCTGGCGGGGAATGTGATCAAACAGCTCGTCGTGGACGACGAGAACCGGGGGACGGGGCTCTTCGCCGGGATCGTCAGCCTCCTCCTGGAAGAGGCCGCCGCCCGGGGGCGGCACCATGTCTTTGCCTACACCCAGCCCCCGTCGGCGGTCTTCATCGCCGGCCTGGGCTTCAGCGAGGTGGCCCGGACCTCCCGGGTGGTCCTGCTGGAGACGGGGGGGCCGGGGATCGGAAGCTGGCTCTCCCGGCTGGAGGAGGAGAGGGGGCCCGGAGGGACCGCCGCGGCCATCGTGGTGAACTGCAACCCCTTCAGTCTGGGTCACCTCTACCTGGTGGAGAGTGCCGCCGGGGAGGTGGATCAGGTCCATGTTTTCGTGGTCAGCGAAGACAGGTCTCTCTTTCCCACCCCGGTGCGGCTCCGCCTGGTCCGGGAAGGACTGGCCCATCTGCCCGCGGTGAGGGTCCACGAAGGGGGCCCCTACATCATAAGCGGCGCCACCTTTCCCAATTACTTTCTCCGCAGCCCCGGGGAGGCCGCCGAGGTCCAGGCCGAACTGGACGCCACCATCTTCGCCGGCCGCATCGCCCCCCGTCTGGGGATCACCCACCGTTTTCTGGGGGAGGAGCCCCTGGATCCCACCACCGAGACCTACAACCGGGCCCTCCTGGAGGTCCTGCCCCGGCACGGGATCGCGGTCCGAATCATCCCCCGCCGGGAACGGGAGGGAAAGCCCATCAGCGCCTCCGCCATCCGCCGGGCTATCAGGGAGGGGAACTGGGACCAGGTGCGGAACCTGGCGCCCCCTGTAACCCTGGCCTTTCTCCGGAGCCCCGAGGCGGAGCCCATCATCGAAAAAATACGGGGAAGCGACAGCCCCCATTAGGGATGCCCGTTCCGGACGGGTTTGGGCCGGCGGAGCCTTTCGATGGGTCCGGTTTTGATGAGTCCGGTAAGAAGGCGCCCCGCGACAGGGTCCCCGGGCCTTGAACCCGTCGTGGTCTTCCGGTGTATCATCGGGCCCATGGAAGGAGCCTTTCTCGTCCTTGCCGGGGCCGCCCTCTGGGGCACCACCGGCACCAGCCAGGCCCTGATGCCCCCCGGTGCGGATTCCCTGTCGGTGGGGGCGATGCGCATCGTACTGGGGGGAATCTTCCTGGCGGTCTGGGCGGCGGCGGGACGGCGGGCATCTTTCCGGGGAGGCTGGCCCCTTCTCCCCACCCTGGGGGCGGTGGTCTCCATGGCGGCCTACCAGCCTCTTTTTTTCAGCGGCGTCCGCCTGGCGGGGGTGGCCACGGGGACCCTTATCGGCATCGGCAGCTCCCCGGTGGTGACGGGTCTTCTGGGCTGGATCTTTCTGGGAGAAAGGCCCGGCCGCCGCTGGTTCCCGGCCACCGCCCTGGCACTGGCGGGATGCCGCCTTCTCGTCCCCCCCGGGGGAAACAGCGCTCAGCTGGCGGGCATCGCCCTGGCGGCCCTGGCGGGGGCCTCCTATTCGGCCTACACCCTGTTCAGTAAACGGCTCCTGGCGGAACGCTCCCCCACGGAGGTCCCGGTGGCGGTTTTCTCCGGCAGCGCCCTCCTCCTGGCTCCCCTCCTGGTACTGCGGCCGCCGGTCTGGGTCCTCTCGCCCCGGGGAGCCCTGGCGGCCCTCCATCTGGGGGCTGTGACGGTGGCTCTGGCCTACCTTCTTTTCTCCGCCGGTCTGCGCCGGGTAAGCGCCGCGGCGGCGGCGACCCTGACTCTGGCGGAGCCTCTGGTGGCCACCCTGCTGGGGGTTTTTCTGCTGGGGGAAACCATCTCCCCCGGGGGTGCCCTGGGGCAGATGGTTTCCCCCAGCAGAAAAACCCCCAGCAGGGTG
>JAKQWJ010000301.1 GCA_029562045.1 Spirochaetota bacterium
GCCCGGATCAAGACCCTGCTGGTCCTGAACTGGCGGCAGAAATCCGCCGCCCGCTCCCAGGTGCGCCTGGCCATCGAAGACAGCCTGGACCGGCTCCCCCCCAACTACGACCGCCCCCTCTACGCCCAGAAATGCACCGCCCTCTTCGAGCATGTCTACGAGAGCTACCCCGAACGGGATGCGGGGGTTTTCGTTGAGGCGGTTTGATGAGGTTTGAGGCTTTTGGAAGCTCAGTCCTTCCTGTAATGAAACAAAAAGAGTGCTTCCGTGCCCACTGACAGCAAAATGACAGTTAGTTTCATAAGGAACAGGATGCATTGTTTTGGCAAGGTGCTCTGCCGTATGAAAATCTCTTTCTGCATAGGCAAACCATTCTTTGGCAGCTTCTGAAAATTCATGCATACAGTTTTATCCCATTGTTGGAAACTTCATGCTCAATAAAAGAGGCAACTTGTTTCCTTTTATCAAAGGTGCTTTTACTGCCCACAAGCAAATCAACAGGCCGTTTTTGAAAAGGGCTGATTGCCAGACCAAGCTGCTGCATGGCAATTAAGGGTCTGACAGTATTGTCAGGGATAACAACATAAATATCAAAATCGCTGTCAGATGCTGAAATCCCGCGAGCAGAGGAGCCAAAAAAGGTAAATCTCGCTTACTTCAATGTTGTTTCTGATTGCGTCGACTATCCTATCCAGTTCCTTTTTAGTGCTTGCATCCATCCTGCAGCTCCTCGGTTATCACTATACATAAACAGCCCTTACTTTACAAAAAAACCAAGATTTGACAGTGCGGACAAGTCCAGGAGGCAAGGTATGCAGATTAAATCACTCTAGGCCCGGTATTCCAGGCAGACTGCGCCGCCTCATCCCCCCTCACCGCAAAATCATCAGAACAACCTGCACCCCCCCGATGAGAAATCCCAGGAGAGCGCCGAAAAGGTTGATGTAGGCCAGGTGGCGGGAGATCACATCCAGGAGGAGGCGCTCCACTTCGGCCACATCCAGTTCGTCGATGCGGTCCCGCACCAGGGTCTCCACCTCGAAGGCGCTGAGGATGCCCGGCAGGCGTTTTACCAGGACGCGGAAGACCCCCCGGCTGAGGAGTTCATCCAGGCGGGTCTTCGTTTCCTCCGGCAGGCGCAGCGCTTCCCCCAGAGTTCTTCCCTCCAGGCTGCGGAGAAAGGAATCGGCGATGGAGGTGGGGGCGGCGGCGATCCGGTCCTCCGCCGCCTTCCGGACCAGGGACGCGAGGAAGGCCGCAGACCTGGCCGCCGCTTCCGCTGGGGACAGGCCGAACCCGGCGGCGAGGATCTCCCCTAAGGTCCGGTCCCGGCGGCGGCGGAGAAATCCCGCGAGGCCCGCCGCCAGACGCTCCGGCAGCCCCAGGGTTTCCGGAAGCCGGGCGATGAAGACCTCCAGGCTGGAGGCGGACTCCTCAGGGTCCCGACCCAGGCCCTCCGCGGTCTCCCGGAGGGGCCGCCCCCAGAAGGCGCGGATCCTGGATGCCGCCCCCGCCACGACGGCCCGGCGGACGGTCCCGGACTCCAGGGCGGCCTCGGCGGCCTCCAGGAGGTCCTCCACGATCCGGGGCATGTTCTCCGCCAGGGTCCTGTCGTACTGGACGGCCCCGACGATGAGCCGCTGGATCAGGCTGAGTTCCGCGAGGACGCCCCGGATGACGAAGCGGCCCCGGTGGGCCAGCTCCCTTCTGACGCCGTCGGACCTCGCCATCTCCAGGAGGCGCCGCGCCGCGGCGGGGTAGACCGCGTCCAGGGCCTCCTCCAGCCGGGGCGGCGGGGACAGGGAAGTCAGGGCCTCCGGCGAGGCCCCCTCCCGGAAGCGGCGGGCGAAACCCTCCCCCAGCCCGGCGAAGAGCCGGCCCAGGGGTCCTTCCAGAAGGGCCGCCAGGGCGGCCTGTGCCTCCACCCCTTCTCCGCCCAGAAGATCCTCCGGGGTCCTGGCGAAGAGGGCGTCGGCGCAGCCCCCCACGACGCGGAGAACCTGCTCTTCGAACCGGGGCGACGCCAGGTAGCCCCGCAGGCTCTCCCGGAGGCTCCCCTCCGCCGCCCTGAGGAAATCCGCCAGCCCGGGAAGACGGGGAGCGTCGAGCCGCGAGGTCAGGGCCAGGTCCGTCATCAGGGAGACCTGCTTCCGCAGCCCCTCCATGAAGGAGGGCTGGGCCAGTCTCTTCCCCAGGGACTCCTCGGTGAGGAGCTCCCGGGACACCATGCGGCCGATGCTTTCCGCCAGCTCCTTCCTCCGGCGGGGAATGATCCCCGGGGTGAAGGGAAGGGTCAACCCCAGAACGCGGACGGGCCGGAGGGGCCGGAACAGCATCTTTATAGCGATGGCGTTGGTGACATAGCCGATGACCGCGCCCAGAATGGGGGGAAGAGCGTAGGTGATGAGGGCGTCCCAGCCCTCAGCCATCGGCCTTCCTCGTGGATGCCTTTTCCGCCCCCGCCCGGGAATCGTGGAATTCCAGGTAGCTGCCGAAGACCCAGCCCCGGAGGCCGTCGGAGGAGATTTCGTACCAGTAGTTGGTCTGGCCCTCCACGCTTTCCGGGTAGGTGGTCTTGGCCAGAACCTCCGCCACGGAGGAGTTGCGCAGATGGGCCACCACCTCGCCGTCCTGGGAGGGGCGGCTCCGGATCCGCAGGTAAGGAGAGGTGACCACCGCCCAGTTGGCCCGGACCGCCAGGACCGGCGTGGCGGGCATCTGCACATCGGTGAAGGGGTCGTCCTTCCGGCAGCCGGACAGGAGGAGCGGAGCCAGGCCGACACAGAGGGCGAGGCGTGATACAATCGACAATATGGAAATCCGGGGGCTCTTCGCGTTCATGGCACCTTGCCGCGGGTACGTTGTCGTGAAGATCAGTATATCACTCCCTCTTTTTTTTGTCATAGCTTTTTTCCCGCCCCAGGCCCTGGGGCTGGATTTTTCCCAGGGCCTGGTCCTGGGCGGGGGCACGGTGTTTTCCCGGGCGCCGGGGTTCGGCACGAAGCCCCAGGGCATGGTGGAGGCGGAGCTGGAGAACCTCCTCTCGGGCCGGAGCTTCGGCGGGGCCCTGATCTTGGGCCTTCACTCCGCCGCGCCGTCGGGGATCCGGGGGGGCTACGGCTACCGGGGCTGGGAGGGGATGCATCTCCGGCTCTCCGGGGAGATGTACCTGTCTCCGGCAAGAAGGCGGGTGGGGGGTGAGGGAAACCCCGACGCCGCCTCCGGGGGGATGCTCCTCCGTCCCGGGTTCGGGGCGGCCCTGGGAGGGTTTTTCTCGATGTACCGGCACACGGAGATCCTCTTCTTCTACCCCTCCCTGCGGCTTCAGCCCTTCGCGGACCTCATCCCGCCCCGCTCCCTCGTCCGCCTCCGCTTCGCCCTGCCGGTGGAGGTCTTCTTCCGCCGGGACCTGGATGTCAGCTGGGCCGTGGGCCTGGGGGCCGCCGGAGTCTTCCGCTGGGACGCCTTCATGGAAAAGCGCCGGAGGGGGAGGCTGTGAGACGCTTTTTCTCCGGGGTCCGGGCGCCGGGAACGGCGGGGGCCTCCGGCGACGCGGCGGCCCCTCTCCCGCCGGCGGCCCTTCTCGTTCCGGCGATTCTCACGGCCGCCCTTCTGGCGGTCCTTCCGGCGGGCTGCGCCTGGGAGCCGGAGCTGCCCGAGAGGTTTGCGTTGATTTATGGGGTGGCGGATTACCCTGTAAATCCTCTTAAGTTCCCCGACGACGATGCCCAGGCCCTGCACGGCCTCTTTCTCGCCAAGGGCTTCTCCCCCGATGGGACCATACTCCGAACCAATGCGGCGGCAACGAAGACCCAGCTGGAGGCGGACATAGACGCCCTGGCCGCCCGGGCGGGCCGGGACTCCCTCTTCGTGTTTTATTTCTCCGGTCACGGCGGCCAGGATTCGGCGGACGGCCCCGAGCCCCCGCCCCAGGACGCCCTCGACGAATACATCTATCTGTACGACGGCGACGGCGTCCAGCAGGGAGGCCTTCGGGACGACGAGCTCATGGCCCGGATCTCCCGCATTCCCTCCCGGCAGAAGGTGGTCATCATCGACGCCTGCAACTCCGGCGGCTTCATCGGCTGGCAGCCCGGGGTGGACACCGTCCCGCCGGATTACGGCGGCTACAAGCCCGGGGCCCTGGCCTACTCCGCCGAGGCCTTTGCCCGGTACTTCGCCCGCCCCCGGGGTGGGGACATCCCCTACGACCAGGCCATCGTCATCACCGCCGCGGGGGAGAGGGAATCAAGCTACGACGGCGACGACAGCATGAAACACGGAGTCTTCACCTACTACCTCCTCCAGACCCCCCGGCGCGGGGACCTGAACGGGGACGGCTTCGTCACCGCCACCGAGGCTTACGGCTATGTGAAGAAGCAGATCGACGGCATCTGGAACCTGAACCAGCCGGGGGCCAGATTCTTCCCCCGGATCTCCGGAGGGGCCCTGGACTTCGTTCTTTTCGAGGCGGATTGAGGTGTGGGGCGATCATCCGCCCAGTGACTGGTGACCGCCCGGAGTTGAAGGCCCCGGCGGGAGGGGCCCTCATCCGGCTTCCTGGGCGGCCGCCGGATACCGGCCCGCCTGGGGGAGACCGGCCCGAGGCCGCACGCTTCGGCGGGACGGGCGCCTAGCCCAGGGCCTCCCAGGCGCGGGTGAGAATATCTTCGGTCTCCTCCCAGCCGATGCAGGGGTCGGTGATGGAGACACCGTAGCGGAGATCTTCCTTGCGGTCGGGAATGGGCTGACAGCCTTCGAAGAGGTTGCTCTCCAGCATGAAGCCGATGAGGGAGTCCTTCCCCCGGACCCGCTGGTCCATGAAGGACTGGAAGACCCGTTCCTGCCGATCAGCCTTTTTGCCCGAGTTGGCGTGGCTGCAGTCCACCATGATGGCCCGGGGAAGCCCCGCCTGGGCCAGAAGCTCCTCGGCCTTCTCCACATTCTCCTCGTAGTAGTTGGGGCCCGAGCGCCCCCCCCGGAGGATCAGGTGCACCGCCCCGTTGCCGGTGGTGCGGACGATGGAGGTGAGCCCCTGGGCGTCGATGCCGATGAAGTTGTGGGGATGGAGGGTGGAGGTCATGGCGTTGAGGGCCGTGTCCAGGGAGCCGTCGGTGCCGTTCTTGAAGCCCACGGGCATGGAGAGCCCCGAGGCCATCTCCCGGTGGCTCTGGGATTCGGTGGTCCGGGCCCCGATGGAGGCCCAGGAGAGAAGATCCGAGATGTACTGGGGGAGGATGGGGTCCAGCATCTCGCTTCCCGCGGGAAGGCCCATTCCGGTGATCTTCAATAAAAGACTCCGGGCCTCCCGCATCCCCCGGGCGATGTCGCCGGAGCCGTCCAGACCGGGGTCGAAGATGAGGCCCCGCCAGCCCAGGGTGGTGCGGGGCTTTTCGAAGTAGACCCGCATGACCACATAGACCCGGTCCTCGATGCGCCGGCGCAGCTCCGCAAGGCGCCCGGCGTATTCCACCGCCGCCTCGGGGTCGTGGATGGAACAGGGCCCCACCACCGCCAGAACCCGCCTGTCCCGCCCGGCGATGATGTCCTCCACCACCTTCCTGCTCCGCACAACAACCTCGTTGGAACGGGTGGTCATGGGGTATTCGGCGGTGAGCGCCCGGGGCGCCACCAGGGGGGTGAACGAAACGATTCTCAGATCGCTGGTGATCTTCATGGCCGCATCTTTTGTAGCACTCCCGGGCCCCAGGGATCAAGCGGCCCCCGCCGGGGGGGGCGGGCCCGGCGTTGACAAAGGGGGGGAATCTCCTCTTATATAGGGGGATACGAAATTGCCGTCGCGCAGTGACCGTCAAGCCGAAAAAGTGAAGGAGGATCATTGTCCATGAAAAAAGCGGTTCTTTTTGTCGCCGTGACCGCCCTCATGCTCACCGGGCTCCCCCGGACGGCGCAGGCCGCCGATCCGGTGGTCATCGGGCTGCAGGGGCCCATCACCGGCCCCTGGGCTTACGAGGGGGAAATGGCCAGGAGGTCCTGCGAGATCGCCGCGGAGCTCATCAACAAGAAGGGAGGCATCCTGGGGGGCCGGAAGGTGGAGGTCCGGGTGGTGGACGACGCGGGGGAGCCGAAGACCGGAGCCCTGGCGGCGCAGAAACTGGTGGGCCAGAAGGATGTGGTGGCGGCGGTGGCCACCTACGGGTCCTCCATCAGCGAGACCGCCTCGACCATCTACGAGAAGTTCAAGAAGGTCAACATCGGCTACGGCGTCACCGCGGTGCGGCTGACCCAGCGGGGTTTTAAATACTTCTTCCGCACCTGCGGGCGGGACGACTCCCAGGGGGCCTTCTTCGCCAAAGAGGTGCCCTCCCGCTTCAACGCCCGGCGGATCGCCATCATGCACGACAACACCGCCTTCGGAAAGGGCCTGGCGGAGGACACCCGGAAGGCCCTGCAGGACCTGGCCGGGACGGCCAGGGTGGAGGTCGTCTTCTACGACGCCGTCACCCCCGGGGAGAAGGACTTCCGGGTCATCCTGACCAAGCTGCGGGAGGCCCGGCCCGATGTGTGGTACTACACCGGGTACTACGCCGAAGCGGCCCTCCTGGTGAGCCAGGCCCGCTCCATCGGCGTCACCTGCCCCTTCGTGGGGGGGAACGCCGCCATCAACGACGAATTCGTCAAGATCGCCGGGATCGAGATCGCCAAAGGCTGCTACATGACCAACGAACCCCTCCCGTCGGACCTTCCCTACCCCGAGGCCAGGGAGTTCCTGGACGCCTACCGGGCGAAGTTCGGGGAGATCCCCTCCAGCCCCTGGCCCATCTACGCCGCGGACGCCCTGAACATCATCGCCCACTCCATCGACAAGACCGGCTCCACCAGGGCGGAGGTCCTGGCGGATTACCTGCGGGACAAGGTGAACGGGGTCCCGGGGATCACCGGGCCCATCGGCTTCACCCCCCAGGGCGACCGGGAAGGGGTTCCCTTCTACCTCTACGTCGTGGACGCCTCAGGCAGGATAACTGTGGCGAAATAGCCTGGATGCGGGTTTTTCTCGAGCAGGTCATAAACGGACTCACCATCGGTTCGTTCTATGCGCTCATCGCCCTGGGCTACTCGATGGTCTACGGCATCCTGAAGCTCATCAATTTCGCCCACGGCGATTTTTTCACCTTGGGGTCCTACCTGGGCTACACCTTCCTGGTCTTCGGCTCCGCCGCCCTCACCTCCCGTCTGGGGATCTGGGGAGGGATGGTTCTGGTGACGGCGGCCTCCGCCCTCTGCGTGGCCCTGGTGGGCATCGGGGTGGAGCGGGCGGCCTACCGGCCCATCTACCCCGCCGGGCGGCTCCCCGCGGTGGTCTCCGCCCTGGGGGCCTCCATTTTTCTGCAGAACGCGGTGATGGTCCTCTGGGGGCCCCGCTACCGGGCCTACCCGGCGGAACTCATCCCCGACACGGCCCTCGCCTGGGGGGGCATCCATGTCAGCCTGCTCCAGCTGGTGATCCTGCTGGTCTCCTTCGCCCTCATGGGGGCGCTGTACGTCATCATCCAGAGGACCCTCTTCGGGGCGGCGGTGCGGGCAACGGCGCTGGACCGGGACACCGCCTCGCTGATGGGAATCAACTTCAACAAGGTGATTCTCTTCATCTTCACCCTGGGGCCGGCGCTGGGGGCGGTCACCGGAGTCATGGTGGGGCTCTACTACCGGCAGATCAGCTTCACCATGGGCTGGAACTACGGGCTCAAGGCCTTCACCGCCACCATCCTCGGGGGCATCGGCAGCCTGCCGGGGGCCATGTTCGGGGGCCTCATTCTGGGGCTCCTGGAGATGCTGGGGGGGGCCTACATCTCCGCGGCCTGGAAGGATGTGTTCGTTTTCCTCATCCTCATCCTGGTCCTGATCTTCCGGCCCACCGGGCTCTTCGGTGAAAAAACGGCGGAGAAGGTCTAGGCATGACGAGGCTCCCGACCCTGTTCCGGAAAATTCCGCTCCCGCCCCGCGCCGGGTTCCTCCCGGCGGCGGCGGCGCTGTTCATCCTCTACCCCTTCCTGGCGGGGGACTACCTCATCGACATAGCCTTTTTCTTCGGCATCTACGCCCTCCTGGGCCTGAGCCTGAACATCGTCCTGGGGGAGGTGGGACTCTTCGATCTGGGCCACGCCGGTTTCTATGCCATCGGGGCCTACACCACCGCCATCCTGAACACTCAGCTGGGAGTCCCGACGCTGCTCCTCCTGCCGGTGAGCGCCGCGGCGGCTGCCCTCTTCGCCTTCCTGGTCTGCTCCCCCATCATCCACCTCCGGGGGGATTACCTCTGCGTGGTGACCATCGGCATGGGGGAGATCATCCGGCTGGCCCTGATCAACAACCCCTTCGAGCTCACCGGGGGGCCCAACGGGGTCTTCGGGGTGGACTTCCCCGGCATCGGGGATTTCTTCGTCATCGATTCTTCCATAAAATTCTACTTCTTCGTCTGGCTCGTTGTGGCCCTCTCCGCCGCGGGGCTCCTGCGGCTGCAGCGGTCCCGCATCGGCCGGGCCTGGAACTATATCCGGGAGGACGAAACCGCCGCAGCGGCGGCGGGGATCGACGTGCGCTCCTACAAGCTCCTGGCCTTCGTCCTGGGGGCGGGGCTGGCGGGGGCGGCGGGGAACATCTACGCCGCCAAGCTGATGTGCGTCTCCCCCGAGAGCTTCACCTTCTGGGAGTCCTGCCTGATGTTCTGCATCGTCCTCATCGGCGGCATGGGCTCGGTCCCGGGGGTCCTGGTGGGCGCGGCCTTCGTCAGCCTC
>JAKQWJ010000305.1 GCA_029562045.1 Spirochaetota bacterium
CCCGCCAGTTCCCGCTCCTTCGGTGACGAGCCCCTCCGCTGCCGTCGGGCCTCCGGCGGCGTCACAGCCCGCGCCCCGGACGGCGGCGCCCGCCCCTCCGGCGGCGTCACAGCCCGCGCCCCAGACGGCGGCGCCTGAAACTGCCGCGGCGGTCCCGCCTTCCGTCCCGGAAAAGGACGGACCCGTCGTTTCCGCGGAGATCGGCAGGATCATCGAAATCAGCCTCCCCGGCCTGGGGTGGATCTTCCTGGGGGAAGAGGACGACACCGGAGCCGTCAAATACCAGGGCAAAAAAACCACCGAAGACGGAACGGTTTTTTCGTTCCTCGCCTTTCGCCCGGGGGATTACCGACTCCGGTTCCAGCAGCAGAGCCTTCCGTCCAACAGGATCAACCATCAGGATGTGCGGGTGGCGGTTGCCCGGGACAGGCCGGCCCCCGACGAAGGGGCAGGCCCGACGGCGGCGCAGTCCCCACGGGATCCCGGGGAGGGCCCGTCGGGGGCCGCCGGAACGGTAACGCCGGGGCCGGCCGTGGAGACGGAGGAAGGGAAGCTGGAACGCCTTTTACAGGAGGGCCGGATACGGGAAGCCGTCGCCGGAATCGAGGAGTATCTCCGGCGGGAGACGGGGAGCGACGGGAACGCCGACTCCTGGCACTTCAGGCTGGCGGAGCTGTATGAGAGGAATACGGAGGTGAAAAACATGAAAAAAGCCCTGTATTTCTACGAACGCCTCCAGGATCTGTACCCCATGAGCCCCCGCTTCGAGGACGCCGCCCGGCGGGCGCGGTACATCCGGGTGAACTTCATCCAGATCCGGTGACGGTCCCCCGGAGCTCCGGAGGACCCGCGCCGGACTGATCCCTCCTCCCCCGCGCCGGGTCATCGTCCGCCCCGCTCCCGGGGTTTCCGGCCCCCGCCGGCGGGAACCCGCCGCAGCCGCGCCGGACGGATCCCTCCCCCGCGCCGATGCCCGCCTCCGGTCCGCCGGATGACGGCGCCCGGATGACGGCGGCCCGCCGGAGGACCGCCCGTTATTGACATCGGGAAGTATAATCAGTATATATATTAATCTGATTCATCACAGGGAAAGGGTAGATGCTCGACAAGCTAACGGATAAATTTTCCCAGATCGTCCGCCAGGTCTCCGGCAAGGCGAAGATAAGCGAAAAAAACATCGAAGACGCGGTGGAGGAGATCAAGATCGCCCTCCTGGAGGCGGACGTGAACCTCCGGGTGGTGCGCCGCTTCGTCAACCGCACCATCGAGGAAGCCAAGGGGGACAAGGTTCTCCGGGGGGTGGCTCCGGGTCAGCAGTTCGTCAAGATCGTCCACGACCGCATCGTGGGCCTTCTGGGGGACGAAAGGCAGGACCTGGCTCTGAAGGGGCCGGACACCCGGTCGGTCATCCTCCTCTGCGGCCTGCAGGGGTCGGGAAAGACCACCACCGCGGCGAAGCTGGCCCTGCATCTGAAAAACAGGGGCCGTCGCCCCCTCCTGGTGGCGGCGGACCTGGTGCGCCCCGCGGCGGTGAGTCAGCTGGTTGTCCTGGGGGAACAGACAGGGGTCGAGGTTTTCCAGGAGGAGGGGGCCAGGGACCCCGTGGGAGTGGTGAAAAACGCCCTGAAGCACGGAGACAGGTTCCAGTTCAACACCATCCTGGTGGACACCTCCGGCCGGCTGCAGGTGGACGACGATCTGATGAAGGAACTGGCGGACATTCGGGACGCCGCCCGGCCCGACGAGGTCCTTCTGGTGGCCGATGCCATGACGGGCCAGAGCGCGGTGGAAATCGCCCAGACCTTCGACCGGAAGATCGGCCTTTCCGGAGTCATCCTCAGCAAGTTCGATTCCGACACCCGGGGCGGCGCCGCTCTGTCGCTGAAGAGCGTCACCGACAAGCCCGTCAAGTTCATCGGCGTGGGCGAGAAGGTCACGGACCTGGAGCCCTTCCATCCCGACAGGATCGCCTCCCGGATCCTGGGCATGGGGGATGTGGTCTCCCTGGTGGAGAAGGCCCAGGAAACCATCGATCAGAAGGAAGCGGAGGAGCTGCGGCGCAAGATGGAGACCTCCACCTTCACGCTGGAGGATTTCCTGGACCAGTTCAAGCGGATGCGGAAGATGGGGAGCCTGCAGTCCCTGATGGAGATGATTCCCGGGCTGAAGGGCCAGCTCCGGGAGGAGGACCTGGACGAGAAGGAGATGAGGCGTCAGGAGGCCATCATCCTGTCCATGACCCCCGGGGAGAGGGAAAACTACCGGATCATCGGCCCCTCCCGGCGGAAGCGGATCGCCCGGGGCAGCGGCACCTCGGTCTTCGCCGTCAATCAGCTCTTGAAAAGATTCGAAAAAGCGCGTCTGATGATGCGGAAGATGGCCAAGAACAAGGCGTACAAGACGGATATGGCCGAACAGCCGGGCGGGTAGGCCCGGAAACGAAAAGAATCCGCGCCCGAAAAAACTCCGGGGCGGCGGTAAAAATCGAGTTGAGGAGGAAGCGGTGAGTGTAAAAATCAGGTTGAAAAAATTCGGCACCAAGAAACGGCCGTTCTATCGGATCGTCGTCATGGATGCCAAGACCCCCCGGGACGGGCGGGCCATCGAGGAGCTGGGCCTCTATCACCCCATCGAGACTCCGGAGAAGCAGGTCCGGCTGGATGAGGGCAAGATCCGGGACTGGCTGGGAAAAGGAGCCCAGCCCACCACTACGGTCAAGAGAATTCTGAACAAGCACAATATCTACCTCTCGTAGGAGGTGTCCGACGTGGAAAAAGAACTGGTCACCTATATCGCCAAGGCCCTGGTGGATGAACCCGACGGCGTCGAGGTCAATCTGATCGAAGGGGAGAAGTCCACCATTCTGGAACTCAAGGTTTCCTCCTCCGATGTGGGCAAGGTCATCGGCAAGCATGGGAGAATCGCCAAGGCGGTCCGCACCATCCTCAGCGCGGCGGCCACCAAATCGGGCAAACGGGTGGTGCTGGAAATCCTGGATTAGGCATGGACATGCTCGCCGTGGGCGTCGTCCGGCGCCCCCATGGGGTGAGGGGCTTCCTGCGGGTCCACAGCTTCTCCGGGGAGGTGGAGCACCTCCTGCGGCTCCGGGAGGTCCGCCTCCGCCGGGACGGCAAGGAGCTGAGCTTCGCGGTGGAAGCCTCCCGCGCCGCCGACGGCGGGGTGCTGGTGAAACTCCGGGGGCTGAACAGCCCCGAGGACGCGCGGAAACTCTCCGGCTGGGAGATCTGGGTCCCCCGGGACCAGGCGGCCCCCCTCAGGGAAGGGGAGCACTACGTCGCCGACCTCTGCCGCTGCGCCCTGGTCTTTCAGGGCAGCCGGGTGGGGGAGATCCGCTCGGTGGTGGAAGCCGGATCCGGGTCGCTGCTGGAGGCGGTGGACCCCGGGGGCAGAACCTTCCTCATCCCCTTCGTGGCGGAGCATGTGGGGGAGGTGAATCTCGCGGAGGGCACGGTGGAACTGAAAACCCCGTGGCTCCTGCCATGAGGTTCAAGGTGCTGAGCCTGTTTCCCGGCATCGTGGAGGCCTATTTCACCACCTCCATCATGGCGAGGGCCGTGGACCGGGGGGTCGTGTCGTACGAGAACATCGACATCCGGGACTATGCCCGAGACCGGCACCGGACCTGCGACGACGCGCCCTACGGGGGCGGGGCGGGCATGGTGCTGAAGCCGGAGCCTCTGGCGGCGGCCCTGGATGCGGCGGGGGCGGAGCGGGCCCTGACCCTCTACCTCAGCCCCTCGGGCAGGCCTTTCTCCCAGGCCCGGGCCCGGGAGCTGGCCCGGGAAAGCGACATTGTTCTGATCTGCGGGAGATACGAGGGGATTGACCAACGGATCATAGATTTGTATGTTGATGAGGAAATTTCCATCGGGGATTACGTCCTTTCTTCCGGTGAAATCGCCGCCCTGGTCGTCATCGACGCGGTTTACCGCCTCCTTGACGGGGTGATCCGGCCCGAATCCCTGGAGGAGGAGAGCTTCGATGGAGGTTTTCTCGAGTATCCCCAGTACACCCGGCCCGAAGTTTTTCGGGGGCTCCGGGTTCCGGAGATACTCCTGTCGGGCCACCACAGGAACATAACCCGATGGCGGGCCGAGCAGCGGGTCCTGAAAACCCGAAAGTTCAGGCCCGAGCTTCTGGAAGGACCGGAAGGATAAAGAGTTTTTCACGACAAGGGGTTTGCCATGGATCTGATCAGAGCAATAGAAGCGGAGCAGCTTACGGATAGGGCGGAGGCCTGCCGGGTGGGCGACACCGTCCGGGTGCATTTTTCGATCATCGAAGGAAAGACCGAAAGGGTCCAGATCTACGAAGGCCTGGTCATCGCCATGAAGAACGCCGGCCTCCGGAAGACCTTCACGGTGCGCAAAATATCCTACGGTGTCGGGGTGGAGCGGGTCTTTCCGATGAACTCCCCGAGGATCCGCCAGGTCGAAGTGGTGCGCCGGGGCAGGGTGCGGCGGGCCAAGCTCTATTATATCCGCCAGCGGACCGGAAAGGCCGCCCGGGTGGCGGAACTCATCCGCCGGAAACCCCGTCCCGCCGCGGTGGAGCCCCCCGCCGAATCGTGACCCTCTTCCGGCGCTCATGATCGGTCCGACCCGGCCTCCCGGGGGAGGCGCCGCCTCCGGCGGTCCCGCCCGCTCCGGCGACGGGCCCGTGGAGATTCGCGTTCTCGGCACCCGGGACGGCAGGCTCTGGCGGGTTCTGGCGGAGGGGGGGGAACGGGACGTCCTGATCCGGAAAGGGGCGCATCCCGGAGAGGTCCTCAGGGGTTTCTTCGATTTACGGAAAACTCCCCCCGAATTCATTCCTCAGCGGGAAACCGGGCAGGCCGCCGGGCGGTTCCCCGGGAGCTTTCCTCCGCTGACCGCGGAAGAAACGGCGCGGCAGACCATTCTGCGGCTCCTTCTGGGGGGGCAGACGACCCCGGGTCCGGAAAAAATCGAAAAACTCCTCGAACTTTCCCGGAGCCCCTCCCCCGCCGAAGCCCGGAAGAGGGCTGCCCTGGCTGCCCGCTGCGAGCTGAAGGGGCTTTCCCCGGGGATTGAAGATTTCGACTTTCTCTACGCCCTGCTGGAGGGCGGACACCGGGAAAAAGACCGGAACCGCCGGGAGCGTGGAGAGCGGGGACAGGAAACGGAGGCCCCGCCGATACCCACCCACGGGGAGGAGTCTCCGCTCCTTCTTCTTTTCAATCACCTTCCCGAAGGGGAAAAAACCTGGATCATCGTGCCCTATACCTGCACCGTTGCGGGGGTGGACTACGCGGGCTCCCTGCGGCTGCGGTACGATCGGGCGAGGGGGAAAACCGAGGCCGCCGTCCTTTCGGTGCGCCCTGGGAACCTTCCCGGGAATGCTCCCGGGGAGGGGGTCTGGTATTTCCTGTGGACGGTGGGCGGCGGGCTGCTGCGGATGATCGTTCCCGGGGAAAGCCCGGAGGCGGGCGCCCAATGCGCCGAACTGGGACGAAAAATCCGCAAGCACGGTCTGGAACTTGACGATATACCATATAACGAGGATTGTTTCGACGGTTTCGATTTCGGGCGGGAACGATTGCATTTTGTGGACGAGGTGGTTTAGGATTATTATGCGGGAAGCGGTGGCGATCAGATACGATCGGTCTCTGCCCGCGCCGGTCGTTGTGGCCAAGGGAAAGGGGCATGCGGCGGGGAGAATAGTCGCCCTGGCCCGGGATGCGGGGGTCGCGGTCGTTCCGATGGAGGATCTGACGGAGAAACTGATGGTTCTGGAAACCGGGAGTTTCATTCCCCGGGAGTGTTTCGCCGTGGTGGCGGAACTCCTGTTGTTCGTCCATAAAATCCGGGAGGACAAAGGAAAAACATCGGTATGAAGGAGCTGCAGGTCGACACCTTGAAAACGGGTTATCGGTTTTCCCAGCCCGTTTTCATCGACGAAAATAATATTCTGGTTCCCGCAATGATACCGATCAAACAGAAGGACCTGGATCGGCTCAAAAAGTGGAAAATCCATGTGGTCAGAACCGCCGGGGACCTTCTGCCCTGCGAGGGGCAGGGGGAGGCAGGAACGGACCCCCAGACCATTTCTTTTGCCAACTATCTCAAATCTCCCGTTCAGAAGGAGATCCTCACCGTCTACACCGGCATGCTGGAAAACTTCCGCCGTCTGCAGGCAGAGATCAAAGCCCAGAGGCCGGTGGAGGCCGCTGAGGTGGACCGGATCGTCGACTCCGTTTTTTCCCTGCTTCGCCGGCACCGGGACGAACTCATCCAGTTCATTTTTTTCGGGTCCCAGGGGGAGAGCGATTCCGCGGCCAACGCCGTCAACTGCGCCGTTCTCTCGGGGCTCATCGGCTCGGCATTCAACCTTCCCCAGCACCGGCTGATGCAGCTGATGACCGGCGCCCTGCTCCACGACGTGGGGATGCTGCGGGTTTCCGACGAGATCGTGGGCAAAAAGGGCGCGCTGGAACCGGTGGAGCTGGACAAGATCAAGGCCCACACGATCCATTCCTTCCGGATCATTTCCCGGGAAATGAAGTATCCCCAGGAGATCGGCATGATCGCGCTGCAGCACCACGAGAGATGGGACGGGGAGGGATACCCGAAGGGGATCGCGGGGAGCAAGATATCGCTGTATTCCCGCATCGTCGCGGTGGCGGACGCCTTCGAGGCCATGATAAGCCGCAGGCCCTACCGGAACTCCATGATCGGTTACGCCGCCATGCGGGCCCTGCTGAGCGACAACGGCCGCCGTTTCGACCCCGAGGTCCTGAAGGTCTTCATCAAATGCATGGGGATATACCCCCTGGGCAGCGTGGTTCTGCTCAGCAATTCCTGCATCGGGCGGGTTGTGGAGACCAACCCCGACGCGCCGCTGCGGCCCAAGGTGAAGATCATGATCGACCGGGACGGCGCCATGGTCCCCAACGATCAGGGGGAAATCGTCGATTTGGATGCGGCAAAAAATGTCTTCATCGCCAAGGCGGTGGATCCCAGGAACCTGGCCGGATCGGCGCGGGGATGAACACCGCACGCAAGGGACGGGAGGGGGAGGATTACGCGGCGGAGTTTTTTTCCCGCCGGGGCTACGGCATCCTGGCGCGGAATTTCCGGCGGGGAAGGGGAGAGATCGATTTGATCGTCCGGGGAGAGGACGGCATCGTTTTTGTCGAGGTCAAGCACTGGACCGCCTACGGGGCCGATGCCATGGAACAGGCCATCGACACGGGAAAGGCGCGAAAGATCGTGGACGCGGCCAAGATGTTCATGGCGGAAAACCCCGGGTATGAGGACTGCGGCCTCCGGTTCGATGTGCTTTTCGTGACCGGACCGGGGGAGGAAGCGGTTCATTACCGGGACGTGTTCCGGGAGGGGATGGGGAGTTCATGGTTCGGGTAGCCCGGAAAATCGACCAGAAAAGAATCGAAGACCTCAAGCGAAAAATAAACGATGTTCGTTACCTGGAGGAGGCGATCAACCGATTGGCCCTGACATTGACGAACGAAATTGTGCAAAGGGACGGACCACGACGATGAGCGACAACAGAAACAGGCGCAACCGACGGCATTTTTCCCGGAACCGGGACCGCAACCGCCCGCCGAAGCCCGAAAGGGAGGCCCCCGGCTGCGGGGTCTGCGGCAAACCCATTCGGGATATTTTATCCGCCATCTTCCACCCCGAGAAGGAGGGTCCCGTCCATTTCGACTGCGTCATGCGGGAAATCTCCGAGAAGGAAACCCTGCAGAACGGCGAAAAGCTCAGCTATCTGGGCAGCGGTGTGTTCGCCATAATCCGGCCGGCCCCGGGATCGGAAAAAGCCGGGTTCGTCATCCGGAAGAAGATCCAGTTCGAGGACAAGGAGAAGGCCGCCGCCTGGCGGAAGACTCTGAGCGTCACCGCCGGTTGAAAGGCGGGAGGAGAGACCAGGATGAATCGAGCGCTGTTCCCCGGCTCCTTCGATCCGGCAACCAACGGGCATCTGAACCTCATCCGCCGGGCTGCGGGGATCTGGGACGAGATAGATGTGGTCATCGCGGTGAATCCCCTGAAAGCCTACACCTTCTCCGCGGAGGAACGTTTCTCCATGATGAAGAGCCTGGTGCGGGATTACGACAACGTCAAGGTCCATGTCTGGGACCGCCTCATCGTGGACTACGCCGAGAAGGTGGGGGCCAGGATCATCATCCGCGGGGTTCGGGCGCTGGCGGATTTCACCTACGAGTTCGAGCTGTCCATGATCAACAAGGGGCTCAATCCGAACATCGAAACGATCTTCATGCCCACGGACCCGCAGTTCTTCGTCCTGCGCTCCAGCGCCATCAAGGAGATCGCCCTCTTCGGCGGAGACGTCTCTTCCATGGTCCCCCCCCTGGTGGTGGAGGCCCTGACGAAAAAAATGGGCGGTGCTTGACATTCCGGACGGCTTCGTTTAATTTAGGCCAATATTCACGTGTGAGGTCGTCAAATGGCAGTACCGAAGTATAAACCCTCGAAAGCCCGTACAAAAAGACGCCATGCAATCAATAGACGGCTCGATGTTCCCACTCTTTCCGTCTGCGGAAACTGCGGCAACAAGGGCCTGCCCCATAGGGTCTGCGCGAAATGCGGTTTTTATCGGGGAAAACAAGTCTTCGAACCCGGAGAAATGACATAAGGTTTCAAGGAGGAAAGTATGGACGAACTTTTCGAAAAAATGAAAAAAATCATCGCCGATAAGCTCGAAATCGAAGAGAGCAAGATCAGCCTGGATTCTTCCTTCCGGCAGGATCTGGGGGCCGACAGCCTGGACACCTACGAGCTTGTCTACGCCATCGAAGAAGAGATGGGGATCAGCATCCCCGACGAGAAGGCCAACGAGTTCGAAACCGTTCGGGACGCTCTGGATTTTATCAGATCACAGAAGAACTAAGTTTTCCCGTGATCTTTCTGAAGAACGCCGACGATTTTCGGACTCCAGCGGTTTCTTCAGAGCGGAAGCGGGAACTTCTTCTTTTTGAGCGCACTTCGGGAGCGAGGTTCAAAAGACAGGATCTTTTGAACCTCGCTTTTTGTCATCGCTCCTTCGCCCACGAAAGCTCGGAGAACATCGGCAACAACGAGCGCCTCGAGTTCCTCGGGGATTCGGTTCTGGGCCTCATCGTCAGCGAGTACCTCTTTCAGGTCCTTCCGGACCGGCAGGAAGGGGATCTGGCCAAGATAAAGTCTTTCGTGGTCAGCGAGGACAGCCTGGCGTCCATCGCCAGGGGCCTGAAAATAGACAATTTCATTCTCATCGGGAAAGGCGAGGAATACTCCGGGGGCCGGGGGAAAAAGGCCATTCTGGCGGACTGTTTCGAGGCCATCATCGGGGCCTATTTCATCGATTCCGGCATCAAGCCCTGCAAGAAATTCGTTCTGCGGTTTCTTGTCCCGGAGATCGTCAAGGTGCTGGAAAACCGGCATCGCAAGGATTTCAAGACCCTTCTGCAGGAATACGCGCAGAAGAAGTACCGGTCCTACCCCAAATACAGTCTGGTGCAGAAGACGGGGCCGGATCACAACAGAACATTCTGGATGGAAGTGCGTATCCACGACAAGGTCTTCGGTCCCGGGGAGGGAAAGAACAAGAAAGAGGCGGAACAGAATGCCGCCGGCATCGCTTTCCGGGAGCTGACGGGGCGGGACCCCGAAGAGATGGGGGATCAGGACGGCGAGAGCCGGGATTTGTAATACCGGCGGGCCATTTCCGCGAGGGTCTCCTTTTCGTTCAGTGCGGGGTCGTCCACCACCGCTTCCAGCAGAAACTCCAGCACCCTTCCCATCGCCGGCCCCGGGGGGATGTCGCAGAGGGCCGTCAGATCCCGGCCTCCGATCTTCAGACTCTTCAGGGACAGGGCGTCTTTCTCCGCCAGAACCTTCAGGATCCTTCCCCGGAACCCGTCCAGACTCCGGGGGTCCGGCCATTCCCCCCGGCAGGCGTAACCGTCCGCCAGGCGCAGCAGAAAAAGGTCTTCCCAGTTCTCCTCCCCCACCCGGATGAGGAAGCGGCGCACCGCAGCGTCGGTCCAGGAGGGGTCGTAGGAGAACATGTGCTCCCGCACCAGGTGAACCACCCGTTTGATCGTCCCGGAGGGAAATCGGAGGCGACCCAGAATCGCCGAGGCCAGTTCGGCGGACTTCTCCTCGTGGCCGTGGAATATCCGGACGCCCTCCTCGTCACGGGAAGCCACGAAGGGTTTGCCGATGTCGTGAAAAAGCGCCGCCAGCCGCAGGCCCGGGTCCGGCGCGCGGATCCCGTCGCATGCCATGATGGAGTGGGTGAAGACGTCGAACCGGTGCCGCCCCTTCTGCGTTACGCCCACGCCCGCGGAGAGTTCCGGAAGGATCCTCTCCAGCAGGCCCGTCTCCGCCATGAGGCTGAATGCCCGGGAGGGGGTCCGGGCCCGCAGAATTTCCTCCAGTTCCATCTGGATCCGCTCCGGCGAAATCCGCAGGATGCCGTCGGCGCAGCTCTTCATGGCTCCCGAGGTTTCCGGTTCGATGGAGAAATCCAGCGTCACGGCGAATCGAACCGCCCGGAGCAGGCGCAGCCCGTCCTCCCGGAAGCGTTCCTCCGGGTTCCCGATGGCCCGAACGATTCCCCGGGCGCAGTCCAGACGGCCCCCTTGGGGATCGACGAGTTCGCCCGAGCCGATTTCCACCGCCATGGCGTTTATCGTGAAGTCCCGGCGTTTCAGGTCTTCCTCCAGGGAAGGGGTGTACTCCACCGCGTCGGGGCGTCTCCCGTCGCTGTAGCCCTTCTCGATCCGGTACGTGGTTATCTCGTAGGTCGAACCTCTGAAAAGGATGGTGACGGTGCCGTGGCGGATTCCCGTGGGAATGACCCGGCGGAACAGGCGCCGGACCTCCTCGGGCCCGGCATCGGTGGCCAGGTCCCAGTCCTTGGGTTTTCTCCCCAGAACCAGGCTGCGGACCGCGCCGCCCACCAGATGGCAGCCGTAGCCGGCGCCGGACAGGATGGCGTGAATATCGTGAAGGTCCCGGGGCAGTCTGAATCCCATGAGCTGGAATTATCCACGGGGGGAGGCCCGTGTCAACAACAGACGGCCGCCCCGGAGAGCCTG
>JAKQWJ010000313.1 GCA_029562045.1 Spirochaetota bacterium
GGCCATTCCCACGGAGGCCCCCATGCAGACGATGGTCTGGGGGATGCTGTGGGGCGGGATGGCCCCCAGGGCGTAGCAGCCGATGTCGCTGGTCACCCGGGTTTCCGGCAGCTCGTCCAGGATCTTCCGGATGACCCGGAAAGAATCCCCGTGGGGGCAGCCGGCGCAGAGCTGGGGCGGCCGGGGGGGCGGCTCGGGGAAGCTCGACGCGATGACGGGCCGGTCCGGGAGGCCCAGGGCCCGGCGCGCCAGGTCCGGCGTGAGCTCTCCCGCCTCGGGAAGGAGCCCGTCCCTCTTGCCCCGGATTTCCAGGCTCCCCGGGAGAACGCCCCGGAGGACATCCTCCACCAGGGGCATCCCCTCCTCGATGACCAGGAGCTTCTTCACCGCCCCGGCGAGGCGGCGGATTTTTTCCACCGGCAGGGGATAGGCCCCCAGGTGCAGATGGGAGGGCTTTTCGGGGAGATCCGCCAGATTCTCCTCCAGATAGTTAAGCCCCAGGCCGGTGGTGATGACCCCGTAATCGGTGAATCGGGGATTTATGAAGAGCCTGTTGTGGCCGCAGCTTTCGGAGTAGGCCCGGAAATCCTTTCTCCGGGACAGAAGGAGGCTGTACCGTTTCCGGGCCGGGCCGGGGAGCAGCATCCACCCGGAGGGGTCCACCTTCTCCGACAGGGGGTTCTGCCCCCGGGGCGGGGAGGGCCTCACCCCCGCCCGGGAGTGGGCGAGCCGGGTGGTGAGCCGGATCATCACCGGGATCCGGTGCTGTTCCGACAGGTCGAAGGCCTCCCGGGTCATCCCGTAGGCCTCCTGCTGGTTCGCCGGCTCCAGGCAGATGATCCCCGCGTATTCGGCGTAGAAGCGGGAATCCTGCTCGTTCTGGGAGCTGTGCATCCCCGGGTCGTCCGCCACCGCCAGAACCAGCCCCCCCCGGATATCCAGCAGCGCCGAATTGACGAAGGGGTCCGCGGCGACGTTGAGTCCCACGTGCTTCATGGTTACCAGGGCCCGGCGGCCGGCGTAGGAAACCCCCAGGGCCCCTTCGTAGGCGGTCTTTTCGTTGGCGCACCAGGCGGCCAGGTGCCCCCTGCCCGGGTCCTGCCGGGAGATGAGGAATTCCATTATCTCGGTGGAGGGTGTCCCCGGGTATCCGTAGGCCGCGGTGAGGCCCGCGTGCATCGCTCCCAGGGCGACCGCCTCGTCGCCGAGCAGCGCCATGTCGTCCATTACGGCTCCTCGTGTGGAAAAAGGGTACTTCGCGATGGAAATAGTATCGGAATCCGGTATAATGGTCAACGAAAAACCATTTCATCCAGGGGGGAAGCCATGCGTCTGAAGGACAAGGTGGCGCTGATAACCGGCGCCGCCATGGGGATAGGCGAGGAGATCGCCCGGCGTTTCGCCGAGGAAGGGGCTCTGGTCTGCATCGCCGACATGAACGAGAAGGCCGCCCGGGAGGCGGCGGAGGGCATCCGGCGGTCCGGGGGCCGGGCCCGGGCGCTGCGGCTGGACGTCACCGACGAGGCGAGCTGGGTCGCCGCGGCGGAGGAGCTCGAGGCCGAAGAGGGGAGGGTGGATATCCTGGTCAACAACGCGGGGATCACCAAGCGCCAGCCCCTCACGGAGCTTCCGGTGGAGGATTTCGACGGCATCATGGCGGTGAATGTCCGGGGACCCTATCTGGGGATCAAGCACATCGTCCCCATCATGAAGCGGAACGGCGGGGGTTCCATCGTCAACATGTCCTCCATCTGCGGCCTCATCGGCCACAAGTACTCCGGGGAATCCTACATCGTCTCCAAGGGAGCGGTGACGCTGATGACCAAGGCCGTGGCGGTGAAGTACGCCGCCCACAACATCCGCTGCAACTCCGTCCACCCCTCCACGGCGGACACCGCCATGGCCCGGGAGCTTTTCAAGGACCCGGCGAAAAAAAAGGAGCGCCTCGACGAGATACCCCTGGGGCGGCTGGCCTCCACCCGGGACATCGCCAACGCCGCGCTGTTTCTGGCCTCCGACGAGGCCTCCTTCATCACCGGGGTGGCCCTGCCGGTGGACGGGGGGCTCACGGCGTACTGAAGCCCGAAGGGGGATTCGGGGCTGCCCCGGCATTCCGCGGGCGGGGGTCCGGCCGCCGGGACTGCCGCCGTGGGCCCCCGGCGGACAGGGCAGGCCGCCGGCGGTCTGGGGACGGGGATCCGAGGGCCTGCCGAAACCCGCCGGGCCCACGGCTTTTTTCTTTTTTCGAAGTGTGCTAAGGTTCCCCCCCGTACCATGAATCTTGAAGCTTTCATTCTGGGCACCGGGGGGATGATGCCCCTCCCCGGCCGTTTCCTGACATCCGTTCTTCTCCGGCGGGAGGGAGAACTCTTCCTCTTCGACTGCGGGGAGGGCACCCAGGTGGCTCTCCGGAGCCTCAACCTCCGGTGGAAGAAAATCACCGCGGTGTTCGTCTCCCACACCCACGCGGACCACATCACCGGGCTGCCGGGCATTCTGATGCTCTCCAGCCAGGTGGACAGGAACGAGCCGCTGTACATCGTGGGCCCCCCGAAGATACGGGAGTTCGTGGAGCTGAGCCGCAAGGTGCTGGACATGTACATCAACTACGACATCGTCGTCCGGGAAATCGAAGACCCCGGCCTTCCGGGTCAGGTGTTCACCGGGGAGGGTTTCGGGGTCGTCAGCTTCCCGCTGCGCCACTCCAAGCCCTGCGTGGGGTACGCCTTCACCGAGGACCCCCGCTCCGGGGTCTTTCACCCCGACAGGGCGGCGGAACTGGGGGTGCCCCGGGGTCCCCTCTGGTCCCGGCTGCAGGGCGGCGAGACGGTGACCACCCCCGACGGACGGGCCGTCCGGCCCGACGAGGTGCTGGGCCCCTCCCGGCGGGGCCGCAAGTTCTCCTACATCACCGACACCGCCTATGTGGAAACCGCGGCGGACCATGTGCGGGATTCGGACCTCTTCATCTGTGAAGGGATGTTTTCCCGGGACCTGGAGGACTCCGCCCGGGAGAAGAAACACCTCACCGCCGCCCAGGCGGCGGTGATCGCCCGGGACGCCGGCGGGGTGGGCCGGATGGGCCTCATCCATTACAGCCCCCGCTACACCGAAAGAGACCTGAGGCAGCTCCTCCGGGAAGCCCGGGAGATTTTTCCTCAGACCTTCCTGTCCCGGGACGGCCAGTGCCTCCCCATCCCCCATGTGGATTGACAGGCCCCCGGGAGGTCTCATGACGGGAGGACGGGCCCCGTGATCGAAGCGCAGAGTGTGGGAAAGTCCTACGGTTCCTTCGTCGCCGTCCGGGATGTCAGCTTCTCCGTCCTGCCCGGGGAGATCCTGGGCCTTCTGGGGCCCAACGGGGCGGGGAAGACCACCATCATGAGGATCCTGACAGGCTACCACTTCCCCAGCCGGGGGAGGGCCCTGGTGGGCGGGGTGGACGTCACCCGGGACCCGCCGGCGGTGAAGGCCATGGTGGGGTACCTTCCGGAAAACGCTCCGGTCTACGGGGAGTTCACCGTGGCGGAGTACCTGGATTTTGTGGCCGGCGCGCGGCGGATACCCGGAAAGGACCGGCGGGAGGCGGTGGAGAAGGCGGTGGAGTCCTGCGGCCTTTCCCCGGTGTACCGCCGGGGCATCGAGAAGCTCTCCAAGGGCTACCGCCAGCGGGTGGGTCTGGCCCAGGCTATCCTGCACGACCCGCCGATTCTGATCCTGGACGAACCCACCGCCGGGCTGGACCCCAACCAGATCGTGGAGATCCGCCGGCTTATCCGGGCTCTGGGAACCCGGAAGACCCTCATCCTGTCCACCCATATCCTGCGGGAGGTGGAGGCTCTCTGCGACGGCATCGTCATCCTCAACGAGGGCCTGGTGGCGGCCCGGGGGACACGGGAGGAGATCGCCGACCGGATGAAGGGGGACGAGCGTTACCGGGTCCTCATCACCCAGGGGCCGCCGGTCACCCGGGAGAGTCTCGCGGAGGTTCGGGACGCCAAGGGGGTGGAGTCCCTTTCCCCTCATCCCGGAGGAGGCTGGGAAGCCCTGGTCCTTTTTCCCTCCGGCTCCTCCGGGGGCGAGGCCCTGTTCGACTGGGCGGTGGAGCGGGGACACAAGCTGGGCTCCCTTGCCCGGGAGGACCAGGGACTGGAGAGCCTTTTTTCCCGGCTCACCGAGGAGGACCATGCCTAGAATAGCGCCCCTGATAAAAAAGGAGCTGGGCTCCCTCTTCAATACCCCCATGGCGTACATCCTGGGCGTAACCTTTCTGGTCTTCCAGGGAGTCTGGTTTTTTTTCCTGTACCGCTTTCCCGTCATGAACGAAGCCTCCCTGCGGGGCTACTTCGGCCTCATGCCCGGGGTCTTCACGGCGCTGGTCCCGGCCCTGACCATGCGCAGCTGGGCCGAGGAGATGCGGCTGGGGACCGCGGAACTCTACCTGACCCTTCCCTACCGGGAGGGGGAACTGGCTCTGGCCAAGCTCCTCGCTTCCTTCCTGCTCCTGACGCTTCTCCTGGCCCTGACCCTTCCGGTCCCCCTGACCCTGTCGTCTCTGGGCGACTTCGATCCCGGGGAGATCCTGGGGCAGTACCTGGGGATCCTGCTCCTGGGGGCGGCGGCGGTCTCGGTGGGGCAGTTCGCCTCGGTCCTCACGACGAACCAGATGTCCGCCTTTCTGCTGGGGTTTTTCTCCCTGCTGGCCCTGACCACCGCCCACCTGGCGGCGGGGGCTCCGGGACTGCCCGACGGGGCCGCGGGAGTCTTCCGATATTTTTCGCTGAGCGCCCATTACGAGAGCTTCCGCAAGGGGGTGCTGGACAGCCGGGACCTGGTGTTTTTCCTGCTGGTTCCGGTCCTCTTCCAGCTCCTGACCGTCCGGGTCCTGGTATGGCGGAAATGGAGATAGACCGGTGACCGGCGGCAGACGGGATTTACCCGCTTTTCTTCTGACCGTCACGCTCATCGCATTGGCGGCGGCGAACAGCCTCGTGTACTTCGTCCGGCTCGATCTGACCCGGAACAGGTCCTTCACCATCTCCCCGGTCTCCCGGGAGCTTTTCCGGGAGATTCCGGAGAAGGTGCGGCTCACCTATTACGTTTCCGACAGACTGCGGAAACTGTCGCCCATTCCCGGGCGCATCGAGGACCTGCTCCGCGAGTACGCCGCCCACGGCCGGGGCAGGATCGAGGTCTCCGTCCTGGCCCCGGAGAAGATGGACCCGCCGGTCCGACCCGAATCCCTGGGAATAGTCCCCCAGCAGATTCAGGTGGTGGAGAGGAACGAAAACACCATCGCCACCGTCTATACCGGCATCCTCATCTCCTACCTGGACTCCCGGGACACTCTGCCGGTGGTTTTCGACACCGCCGACCTGGAATACCGGCTTACCCGGGGCATCAGAAAACTCGTCTCCGGGGCCGAACCCGCCGTGGGCTTCCTCATCGGGAGGCCCGGATCCAGCCTGTCCTCGGAGTTCCGCCTTCTGGCGGACCGGCTCTCCCGGTCCTACAAGGTGATGGAACTGGCCCGGGGGGAGGCGATCCCCCGGGACTTGTCCGCCCTGCTGGTGGTAGGGGGCAGGGAGCTGGAGGAGCGGGACCTGCACCCGGTGGACGCCTTCATCACGGAGGGGGGGAGGGCGCTGTTCGCCGTGGACGGCGTGGAGGTGGACCTGGACCGGAACCTCCAGGCCGCCGCCGTCGGAGACCAGCCCCTGCTGCGGCTTCTTTCCGCCTGGGGCGTCGAGGTGGGGAGGGAGCTGGTCCTGGATGCCCGCTGCGCCCTGATGCCGGTGCAGCGGAACACCGGCGCGGTGGTGGTCCGCACTCTAGAAAAGTACAACCACTGGGTGAAGGCCCAGGGGCGGGGCCTCTCCCGGACGAGCCCCATCACCGCCGGGCTGCAGGCCCTGGACCTGTACTGGCCCAGCCCCCTGAGCCTGAAGCCGCCCGCCGGGGTGGAGGCGGAGACGCTGGTATCCTCCAGCGGGGATTCCTGGCTCATGAGGGAGAAGTTTTCCACCAACCCCTACGAAGCTCCCTTGTTCAGGACCCTCGCCGCGGACAGCTCCGGCGGCTATGTTCTCGCCGCGGCCCTGACGGGCCCCTTCCCCCCGGTCTTCATCGGCGGGCAGGGGGCGCGCCCGGCCCGCGCCGCCGCGCCTGCATCGGGCCCCGCATCGGGGCCCGGCCCGGACCTGGGATCCGGAACGGGAGCCGCCCCGGCCTCCGGTCACGGCCCCGCCGCCCTGAACTCCGATCCGGCCCCCCTATCCCGAACCGCCCCCGGCTCCGAACCGGGCGGCGGCTCCGCCGCCGCTTCCCCCTCCCGGGCGGCCCGGATCATCGTGGTGGGGGATTCGGAGGCCCCCACCGACCTGTCCCAGTTCTCCGACGGGGCCGGGAACATCGATTTCTTCGAAAACGCCGTGGACTGGCTCGCCGGGGACCGGGGCCTCCTGGAAATCCGGGTCCGCGGCTCCCGGGACACCGGCTTGGGGAGGATCGAGGACCCGGGCATGCGGAACGCGGTGCTCCTCTTCTCCCGGATGGTCAACCTTTTCGTCGTCCCCGCGGGGCTGATCTTCTACGGTCTGTACCGGGCCTGGCGCAGGAGGAGCGTCCATGACCGCTGACAAACGGATTCTCGCCCTGACGGCGGCGAACCTGGCTCTTCTGGCCCTTTTAGTCTACGGCCTATTTTTCTCCCCCCGCTGGGGCGGGCGGGGGACCCCGGACGTCCCGCTCTCCCGGGTCCTGCCGCTGAAGGACCTGCAGGAGATAAGCCTTGCCGGGGAGGAAAAAACGGTCCTGCGTCGGGAGGGCGGGGATTGGTTCCTTCTGCTGGAGGGAAAGCCCTTCCCCGCGGAATCGGAAAAGGTGGAAAGGCTCCTCCAGGCGGCGGGGCAGGCCCGGCTTCTGGGAACGGTGACGGAAAACCGGGAGCTCTGGGACAGGTTCGGCGTCGGCGAGGAGGAGCCGCGGAGAATCGTTTTTTCGTCCCCCCGGGGAAGAGGGGAACTCATCCTGGGGGATCAGGACGCCCAGGGGAGGGGGTGGTACATCCGCTTTCCCGGAACCGACGCGGTGCGGCTGCTGTCGGGAAGTCTTTCCTTTTATATCGACCGAAACCAGGCCTACTGGGGCCGGCTGCGCTTTTTCCCCCCGGACCTCTCGGGGAGGGACCTGGGGTACTTGCGGGTGGAGCGGGGGCCGCCGCTCCACCTGTTCCGGGAAAAAACCCCCCAGGGTCTGGTCTGGGTTCGTGCCGGCGGCGAAGCCGCGGGGAATCAGGGATCCGCGGACTCTCTGGCGGACGCCCTGGCCCGGTTCGCCGGTTCCGGGTTCGCCGTCCCCCCCGCCGCGGGGGGGACGGGGCTGGAGGAGCCTGTCCTTCGGATCTCCTTCACCACCGGCGGGGGGAAAACCGGCACGGTCTCCTTCGGCGGACCCCTGGGCGACTCGGGCCTGTACTGCTCCGGCGCCATGGACGGAGAACCCCTTCCGTATCTATACAAAGCGGATGTTGCGGTTTATCGGCGCATCCGGGATCTGATCCGGGAGTCCGGCGGCGGCCCCTGACGGGAGGCCGGGCCTCCCACCGCTACCCGGGCGGGGAATCCCCTTCCGGGGAGGGACGGCCCTTCCCGGAAAGATCCTCCACCGGGGGCTCCCGTCACGACGGGCCGTGTTTCGACACGTATTGCCGGTATTTGCCCGGGTCCGGACGGAAACCGACGATATTGTCCGGTTCGCCGGGGCCGGCCTTCCCCAGGGCCCTGCTTCCTTCCAATAGGAGGCGGGCTCCGTCGACGATCCTCCCATTCCGGGAAGTGAGGCCGCAGAGCGGGGCGGGATGGCGTCGGACGAGGTCCGCCTGCAGCGTCTTGAGGAAGTTCCGCACCGTGGTCATGGATTCATCCAGGTTCGAGTTGGGGAGGATGACGGCGTAACCGTCGTCCCCGAACTCGAAAACCAGGTCTTCGAAGGCCATCCTGCCCTGAATCTCCCGGGCGATGAGTCGGTAATCCTCCTCCTTCCGGGACAGTCCGGGAAACCGCAGCAGAGCCAGGCTCATGTCCTGTTCGTTGAAGGCGGACCTCTCCTGCTCCAGGGTCAGACGCTTCTCCAGATGGCGCTGGTAGCCTATGCCGCTGGGAGAGGGGGCGCAGTCCGACGCGTCCGGGGAGAAGTCCTCCACCCTTCCGGGAAGCGCCGCGGCGGGACCCGCCGAAGGGGGATTCCCTCCCCCGGAAACCGCCGAAAAATCCGGTTTCCCGGAAATCGGGGAGTCGGACATTCCCGCGGGAACCCTCCGGCGGACGGCAGGCATCCCCAGCTTTCCCCGGGCCGCCGGTTCCGGGACTCCGAATGCCCGGAGAAGGATCGTCAGCGTCGAGGTGAGGACCGAAAACACCACCAGAACCAGGACCGTGTCCCGGAGGGGACGGTAGATGTCCTCCTCCCGCACCACCCGGAACACCCCCTCCAGGAGGTAGGGCCGGGCGCCGTCAAGCTTCATCGGCAGGGTTATCTTCGCCCGGGAGAACCCCTCCAGGGCCGGCCCCGGGGGGGCCTGATCAGGGCCTCGGGGGCCCGGGGACGCGGACAGGTCCCGGGAACTCCGGGCGTGGACGTACTGCCGCCCCGCGCCGACGGAGTGCACCGAGAGAACCCGGAGGTCCCGCTGGGAGGAGAAGGCCCTTTCCACGGCCTGCTTGAACTCCCGGGAGTCGAAGCCCTGGCCGATCCGGCAGGCCGCCTCCAGGGAATGCAGAATGGGTTCGAAAGTTTCGGCGCTTCTGCGGAAATTTTCCTGCCGAGTTTCCAGGACCCGGAAGCAGAACAGACCGGCCAGAGCGATGAAAAGGGTCAGGCTGAAGAAAATGTACATGAGGATCGATTTTCTTCCCATAAAAATCATTATACAAAATAAAACCCGATTGTGCATTCATTTTTTTTGAATTAAAATTTCAGCCAGGAGGCCCGGCATGATGATCCGCAGACGCTCCCTGTCCCGGGGCTGGTACCCCGAATCCCGGGAAGAGGTGGAGGAGAACATCGGGCGGTGGGAACGGGAAACCGCCGACGCGTCCCCGGAAAAGGGATCCGCCGGGATAGCCCCCCACGCAGGCTGGTTTTTCTCCGGCCGCCTGGCCTGGAGGGTGGTGAGCCGTCTGGTTCCCGCCGGGACGGTGGTCCTGCTGGGGGGGCATCGTTCCCGCCGGGACCCGCCGACCTGCTGGGAGGAGGATGCCTTCGAGACCCCCTGCGGCCTTCTGGAGGCGGACGGGCCCCTCCGGGACCGGCTGGCCCGGGAGACCGGGGCGGTCCCCGACGGGAGTCCGGACAATACGGTGGAGGTCCTGCTGCCGCTGGTCAAGGCGGCCTTTCCCGACGCCCGGGCTGTCTGCCTGCGGGTCCCCCCATCCCCGGCGGCGGAGCGGCTGGGGATGGTTCTGGCGGAGCAGGCGGCGGGGGGGGCTTCCATCGCGGTTCTGGCCTCCACCGACCTGACCCATTACGGTCCCAACTACGGTTTCGCCCCCAGGGGGTCGGGAAAGGCCGCGGAGGAGTGGGTGCGGACCGTCAACGACCGGGATTTCCTGGAGGCGGCGGTCCGGAAAGAGGCCCGGAGAATGGTGGAGCTGGGCCGGGACGGGAAGGCAGCCTGTTCCGCCGGAGCGGCGGCGGCGGCGGCGGTTTTCGCCTCCGCCCGGGGCCTGGAGGGGCGACTTTTAGAGTACGCCACCAGCCTGGACCGGCAGCCCTCCACGTCCTTCGTCGGTTACGGGGCGGTCCTGTACGTCTGACGGACGCTATCCGGGGGAGAGAAACATCCCCAGCCTCTCCCGGGTCCAGCGGCGGGCCTGTTCCAGAGGCCGCATTTCCGGGCTTCCCGCCCTTTCCCCCTCCCGGACTATGGCCGCCGCAGCGGGAAGGAGGGTGGTCAGTGCCTCCCTTTCCCGGGGGGCGAGACCCGAAAAAAGATGCTGCGGCGGTCCGCTCCGCTCCGGGAGGGCCGCCAGGGTCTCCCGGTAATTCCGGAGAAAACTTTTCCAGGGCATCGTCGGAGGACCGGGAACCCACGGTTCCGGCTCCCCGACCCTCCGGGAGGCCGGGCCGACCCGGATGGGAAGGCCGCCCCCCG
>JAKQWJ010000317.1 GCA_029562045.1 Spirochaetota bacterium
TGTTTTCAGCACTGGCCTCGAAGGCCCCTTCCACGCCGAGGACCAAGGTATAGCTAAGTGGTTTTTTCAGTACCCCCTCGGCCCAGAGTTTCTCAGCGGTCCCAAGCATGCCTAGATCGAAGATCACCAGTTCGGGAACCACCCGATTCTGGGCCATCTTTTCGGCCCAGAATCGGATATCCGAAAGGCTGTTTACATATACGGTTTCCCCGAAATTGGTGGATCCCATGTTGAGGGAACCCATCTGGCTGCGGGGTTCGGCGACTGATACACAGCGGTCCTCCAGCGAAAGGGTCGATACCCCTCCGGTGGACCCCTGGATGATGATATCCGACTCCGCCCGTATCAGGTCCAGGGTTTTCACATAGTTTTTCAGGTTAGCCACCTGGTTACCCTTTGAATCCCGCACATGAAGATGCACCACCGAGGCCCCGGCCCTGGCGCAGTTCAGAACATCCTGGGCCACCTCTTCAGGAGAAAGGGGGTTTTTCGCACCGGAAGGAATAGAGCTCCCCACATGAGCCACCGGGGCGACGGCGATAATGATTTTTCGTGCTTTCATCGATCCTCCAGTTAAAAATATTGCATACAATATGCATCAGTATACGGCCTCACCGCAGGCTTGTCAAAAAATTTGACATAAAAGAATATTGTGTATAACATATTGTATACTAAATATTAGGTGGTTTTGCATGATCGGGGTTTCTCCGGCATATTTTTTTTCTCTTTTTACGACGGATTTCTCCGTCCCGAACATTATCTCCTCCCTTTCCGGTCTTCGTAAGCTAGGATTCGAAGGATTTCAGCTGGAGATATATTACCCCCAACAGCTCCCTCTTTGGCTCCGGGATGCTCGGGATCTACAAGCGGCCGCTTCCGACCAGGGATTGCGGACGACTCAGATGGTCGCCCATTTCCTGCTGGCGGCATTCGAAAACGAAAACAGCCTTTTCTCCGAGTCCGGCAAGGAAGACTTGAAAACTCTTCTGGAAATCCTCGAAGCCTTTCCCCACTGCGGGGTCGTCTCCGTCCCTATAACGGCCTTCTCCTGGGACTCCTCCGTCCCCATGACTGGAGAAAGGTACCGGCGGCTCTGGGACAGACTGGTGGAGAAGATAAGGGTGATGGGGAGAGAGGTTCGGTCCGTGGGCCGCAAGATGGCTCTGGAAATTGCGCCCCTGGCTCTTTTAGGGGGGACCGACGGATACCTCCGTCTCTGCTCGGAATTGGACGGGGAAGCCCCGGGTTATAATTTCGATACCGGCCACCCCTGGAGCGCCAAAGAAGATGTGGCTCTAATCCCCGCCCGGCTGGGAGATAAAATCCTGGGGACCCATCTGAAAGACAACCTGGGGACGGAGGATCTGGCCCTTCGCCCCGGAAAGGGGACTATACCCTGGGACGCTGTGATCGAGGGACTCCTAGCTTCGGGCTACTCCGGATCCTGGGACATCGAGATATTCTGTCCCGCTGTGGAGGTGGAAAGTGAGTACACCTCTGCCAGGAAATTCATTTTGCATCGTATAGGGCGAAAGCTATAAACGATAGAAAGTTGAAAAAAAGGAGCAGTTATGGTAAAACTGGCCATCATCACGTCCTTTCTGGGAAAAACCAAAGATAGGTTTCACGAATATAACCAGGCGAAAACACTGGAGGAAAAATTCCGGATGCTTGGAGGCATCCAAGGCGCCTCGGGGGTGGAGGTGGTGTATCCCTACGAGGTCGATGCCCCTGAAGTCACGAAGACCCTGGCGGAAAAGTACAATCTGAGCTTTGCAGCAATCAACGTGAACGTCAAGGCGGAGCCGGAATTCCTCAATGGCGGACTCTCCTCCCCTGACAAGGCCGTCCGGGACAAGGCGGTGCGGTTCATCAAGGAAGCCAAGGACTTCGCGGAAAAATGTGGAGCCGACAAGGTCACCTGCTGCCCCCTGGGGGACGGCTACGAGTTCAGTTTCCAGAGCGACTATGCCGCTGCCTGGCGGCGACTGGCTGAAACCTTCGGGGAGGCGGCAGAGTATAAAAAGAATATTCCGCTTTTTATCGAATACAAGCCCAGCGAAACCCGAGGCTCCTGCTTCATCGACTCCGCCGCCCGAACCCTCCTCCTCATCAAGGATATCGGCGTCAGGGAACTGGGAGTCACCATTGATTTCGGCCACGCCATGTACGGCGGGTACAACCCGGCCGAGGAAGTATGTCTGGCGGCGGAGAGCGGTCAACCCTACTACATCCACATCAACGACAACGACGCCAAATGGGACTGGGACTATTTCTGCGGTACCAAGCATTTTCTCGAGTACGCGGAGTTCCTGTACTACCTGAAAAAATACGGCTACAAGGACTACCTCACCTCCGACACCTCCCCCACACGCTGGGACATCAAGGGTACCTTCGAGGCAAACAACCGGATCACAATTAAATTATGGAAACTGCTGGACGATTTGGACGGGAAGGGATTTTCGAAACTGGCGGGCGGGAAGGATTACCTGGCCACCTGGAAGTTTATCGAGGAGAATCTTTTTAGGTTGAAGTAGAACCCCAAGCAGCAGTCCTCCGGTTCGGCAACTGGGATCCTGCGCCGCAGGGGAGCCCCGATCGGGAAAACAGCCTCCGTCCTGGAGCCGCTTTTAGGGAGAGCCGGCCCCGGCGCAGGAAACCGGCCCCCATTTCGGGGGCCAGAGCCTTTCAATCCATATGAGAACCGCCGTTGACGTCTATCTCCTCACCGGTTATGTAGCCGGCCTCGTCGGACGCGAGAAAACAGACCGCCGCGGCGACTTCTTCAGGCGTAGCCATTCTGCGGCAGGGAATGTCGGCAGTCATCTTCACCTGTGTTTCCTCATCCTCCAGGCCGCCACGGATATCCGTCGCCACGAGACCGGGAGCGACCGCATTGATCGTTATTCCGTTGGGCGCGACCTCCCGGCTCAGCGCCTTGCCGAAGGCGAGGATACCGGACTTGGCCGCCGAATAATGGGCGCCCCCGAAAACCCCGCCACCGCGCTTCGCCGACACGGAACTCATGTTTACGATGCGTCCATAACCCTTCTCGAGCATCGCCGGGAGCACAGCTTTCGAAAAAAGGAAGGTTCCCTTCAAATTGACATCGACGATCCGGTCCCAGTCCGCCTCGCTCATGGAGAGGACCTTGACCGGCTGGGTAATTCCCGCGTTATTGACCAGGATGTCGATCTTGCCGAACTTCTCCAGGGTCTTGCCGACCACCTCCTTGATTTCCTGCTCGTTCACCACATTACATTTGTAAGCCTCGGTTTTAACCCCCAGCGCAGCGGCAGCGGCGGCGGTTTCCTTCGCCCCATCCGGATCGAGATCACAGACGACCACATTCGCCCCCTGTCCTGCCAGAGCGAGAACGATGGAGCGCCCGATGCCGCGCCGGGACCCGGCTCCCGTTACAATGGCGGTTCGACCTTTCAAGCTGAATAGCATAATTTACTCCTTCTATCCTTTATTTCGCGAAAACGATTCCCGGCAAAAAGGTCACCAGGGATGGTATGTAGGTTATCAGAGCCAGCGTGATCACCAGTGGGATGATGAAAGGCAGTATCGACACACAGAGTCTTTCCAGTTTGACGTTCGCCACCTTGCTGGTCACGAAGAGGCTCATTCCCACCGGAGGAGTTATGAGGCCGATCATCAGATTCAGCACCAGAACGACGCCGATGTGCAGGGGATCCAGGTTCAACGCCGCGACAATGGGCATCAGCACCGGAACGACGATGATCAGCACGGACAGGGCTTCCATGAAGGTCCCGAGGAACAGGAAAAATGCGTTGAAAAGAAGCAGAAAGGCCCAGACCGGAAGGTTCATGCCGCTGACGATCTTCGCCAGCTGCGCGGGAATGCCATAGATGGCGATGAGCCAGGCGAAAGCGGCGGCCCCCCCGATGATGAACAGGATCGTCGAAGTGTTCACCAGCGCATTGAAAATGATTTCCCGCAATCGGCTCCAGTTCAACTCCCGATACACAAAAATGCTGAGAAGCAGGGCATAAACCACCGCCACTCCGGCAGCTTCCGTGGGAGTGAAAATACCCCCCATGATGCCCCCGATGATGATCGCCGGTGTAAGGATGGGAAGGAAGGCGGAAACGAAGGTGGAACCCACATACTTCAGACTGAACCTGTCCAGCCTCGGGTAGTTCCGCCGGACGGACATGATATAAACAAGCACCATCATCGTGAGCCCCATCAGAATTCCCGGAATGAAACCGCCGATGAAAAGTTTGCCGACACTCACTTCAGCGGCGACTCCGTAGACCACCATCGGGATGCTGGGCGGGATGATGGGGCCTATCGTCGAGGAGGCTGCGGTGACGGCGGCGGAAAACTCGTCGTCAAAGCCTTTTTCCTTCATGGCCTTCATCTCGATGGCCCCCAGCCCTCCAGCGTCGGCCACCGCCGAGCCGGACATGCCGGCGAAAATGATGGACGCCATGACGTTGGCGTGAGCCAGGCCGCCGGGGATGCGCCCCACCAGGGCGTTGGCGAAATCGAAAATTTTCGTCGTTATACCGCCGAAGTTCATGAGTTCTCCGGCTATGATGAAAAACGGGATGGAAAGAAGGATATAACTGGTCAGACCGCTGGCCATGGTATGGAAAACCGTTTCCAGCGGAAAGCGGCCCTGGACGAAAACCGCAACGAACGAAGCCATCCCCAGTGAGATCCCGATGGGCACTGCCACTATCAGAAAGAAAAGAAAAACGGCTACAAGAACAACGCCCATTTCAGACCTCCTTCTTCTCTGCGCCGCCGGGGCCGGCCTTTATATCCTCGATCAGCTGCTCCAGAATGAACAGGAACATGGGTATGAAGCCCCCGGGCAGGGCTGCATACAGGAAGCCCACAGGCACATCAATGGTCTGAAAATTCTGGGTAAGGGTCCGCAGAACGACTTTGTATCCGAAAAAAATGCCCACGGCGATGAACGACAAAATCAGGACGTCCTTGATCAGGAGGGCCACAAAACGCCCTTTCCCGGGCAGGCTGTTGAGAAACATGTCGAAAAGGATGTGCCCTTTCATCCTGGCGGCTGCGGCCGCGCCGAGAAAGGCGGTCCATACGAGCATCAGAATCGAAACCTCATAGGCCCAGTCCAGATTGACCTTCAGAACGTACCGGGTAATGACCCCCACGAAGGTGAGAGCAATCAATGCGAGACCGGAAAAGATCAGTATCTCCTTGATCGCCCGGAAGAGCGCCGCGTTGACGCGGCCAAGAACGCTGTTCGTCATACAGTATTCCTTATGCGCGGAGCATTCGATAACATGCCGCGGTTCCGAGGAAATGGCTGCACCGGGAGTCCCCCCCCAGGAGAGAGGGGAACAGCCCGGAACCGATGTCAACTCAGTTTTTGGACACCACGTCCAGGACCTTGGCCATGAAGTCCTTGCCGAAGGTGGATTCGAACTCGTCATAGACGGATTTCGTCGCCGCCCGCAGGGACGCCACATCTGCCTGATTGACTTTCATTCCCTTGGCCTGCAGATCTGCGATGAGATCGCTGTTCATCTTGTTGTTCATCTCCCGGTGCACTCCCGCATACTTCACCGCCGCTTCCTTCAGAAGCTTCTGGTCCGCCTGGGACAGTTTGCCCCAAACCGCTTCGGAAAAGATCATCGGGCAGGATTCGTATTTATGGTTGGACAGAGACAGGTATTTCTGGACCTCGTACAGCTTGGCCGAATGAATGTTGACCGCCGGGTTTTCCTGGCCGTCGAAGACTCCCTGGCTCAGGGCCATGGGCAGCTCGCCGAAAGCGAGGGGAGCGGGGCTGGCTCCAAGGGCGCGGAAAATGGCGAGAGTGATCTTGTCTTCCGGGGTGCGGATCTTCAGCCCCTTCAGGTCCTCGGGTTTGTAGATGGGCCGGACATTGTTGGTTATGTGGCGGAAGCCGTTGTCCCAGTAGGAAAGAATCCGGAAACCTTTGGGAATGAGTTCATTGGAGATCTGCTCGCCGATTTCCCCGTCCAGAACCGCGTAGGCCTGCTTCGGTGTGGCGAACAGGAAGGGCATTCCGATCATGAGGAGTTTCTGATTGTAACCGGCGATGGGCCCCTGGGAATTGATGCTGATATCCAGGGTGCCCAGGGATACTTTCTCCGCCATCTGGCGGTCGCTTCCCAGACTCTCGGAGGGATGGACCTGGATGGTTATCCTTCCATTGGTCTGCGCCTTGATGTTATCGGCGAACTGCAGGGCAACGATGTGCCGGGCATTGCTCGTCGCCGAACCATGGCCCAGGTTGAGGCCGATCGGTTTGTCCGCCGCTTCTTTGCCTCCGCCCGCGAAGGCCAAAGCGCCGGCCGCAAACAGAACGATCAGGATGATGACGATTCTTTTCTTCATTTTTTCCTCCTAAAATGTTTGCCAGTGTCGGTTGTATGTGTTATAATATCCTACGACTGGACATCTGTCAATTCTTTTTTTCAAAACAGTCCAGCCAGCCGGGAGGTTTTCATGGCGGTTCTTCTCAATAAAATAAGCAAGGCCAACGTGGTGGACACGGTCATCGCACAGCTCCTGGATCGCCTCCTCGAAGGCGAGCTCAAGGTTGGAGACAAGCTCCCGGCGGAAACAGAGCTCGCCGGTCAAGTGGGAGTGGGGAGAAACTCAATCCGGGAAGCGATGAAGGTTCTGCAGGTTCTGGGCATCATAGAAAGACGGCAGGGAGATGGAAGTTACATCAGCTCCTCATTCAATGTCCCCTTCGATTCCCTTCTCTTCTCGCTTATCGGAAAAATCAGCAAGCCGGAAGAGCTGGTGGAATTGCGACGGGTCCTGGAGCTCGGTGTCATGGAGCTGGTCATCGAGAAGGCGGACGAAGAGGACTTCCGGCTGCTTCAGGAAAAGGTCGATCTCCTCGATCGATACGCCAAAATGGACCCCATCCCCATAGACGAGGCGATCAGGGCGGACATGGCCTTCCATCTTGCCCTCATCGATGTGACCAGGAACGACGCCCTCGTGGAGTTCGGCAAACTCATCATGAGATTGTTCCAGGCGTCCATGATCGCCCACATCGCGACCCCTCAAGGGATCAGGAGGGCTGTACAGGACCACAATGCCATACTCAGGGAAATTCGGGCGCGGGACAAACAGGCCGCGCGCGAAATGATAATTCAATCTCTGATGGTTTGGAGAGAGTACATTCAGATATACAAGTCCGAAAAGTGAGACGGTGCGGGGAGGGCACAGATTGCCACATCAGTCGTCCGACATCCTATTATCGGTTGACATATCATATAGGCCGTGATATTTTGCCAAACACTGTAAGGAGGTTTTATGGCAGCCAACAGTACACCGAAGACCTTCGATGAAAGGGTCGCTTTCCTGAAGGAGAAGGCGAAGGAGGTCCGCTTTCAGATCGTGGACATGATCCATGCGGCCCAGTCAGGACATCCGGGGGGGTCCCTGTCTGCAGCGGACATCGTCACGGCACTGTATTTCGACATCATGAAGGTGGATCCGAAAAAACCCCGGGACCCCGACCGGGACCGCTTCGTCCTTTCCAAGGGCCACGCCTGCCCGGTCTGGTACGCGAATCTGGCCCTCCGCGGCTTTTTCCCCATGGGGGAGCTGAAGACCCTGCGCCGGTTCGAGTCAATGCTCCAAGGGCATCCGGTTTCGACAAAGACCCCTGGAGTGGACGCCACCACCGGCTCCCTGGGCATCGGCTTCGGCCAGGCGGTGGGAATGGCGCTGGAAGGAAAGATGCTGAAGAAAAACTACAAGGTCTACGCTGTGCTGGGCGACGGGGAACTCCAGGAGGGGATCGTCTGGGAGGCGGCAGGGAGCGCCAACAAGTTCGGACTGGACAACCTGGTGGCGGTGGTGGACAACAACGGCCTCCAGAACGACGGTTTTTCCAAAGACATCATGCCCATGGAACCCATCGACAAGAAATTTGAAGCCTTCGGCTGGACGGTGAAACGGATCCAAGGCCACAAGATGGAGGAGGTCCTGGCCGCCCTCGACCAGGCAAAAGCTCACAGGGGAAAGCCCTTCTGCATCGTCGCAAACACGGTTAAGGGTCGGGGGGTCAGTTTCATGGAAAACGTCCGGGGCTGGCACGGCAAACCGCCCAGTGACGAAGAATACGCGAAGGCGACGGCGGAAATCCGGGAGGGACTGAAATGAAAAAAATTGAACTCAAAAAAGCCGACTCGCCGACGCGAAAGAGTTTTTCCGAACGCATGCTTCAGCGGGCGGCCCGGGACAAGGAGTTCGTCGTCTTTGAATCCGACATCGGGTACTCCACCTATTCATATCTTTTCGGAGACAAATACCCCGACCGCTACTTCAACATGGGAATCGCCGAAATCGGCACCATGGCCGCCGCCGCAGGAATGGCAGCCGACGGCCGGAATGTCATTGTGTCGGGTTACGGCGTGTTCCTGACGATGAGGGCGGTGGAAGTGGTTCGCTCGTTCATCTGTTACCCGAAACTGAACGTGAAAATTCTGTCCTCCCACGGCGGCCTCACCGCGGCCATTGACGGCGTGACCCACCAGGCCAGTGAAGACATCGCCTTCATGAGCACGCTGCCGGACATGCGGGTCCTGGTTCCCTGCGACAAGGCCTCCGCAAAAGCGGCCTTCGACATCGCCATGGCCGCTCCGGGACCTGTCTTTACCCGTCTGATGAGGGACCCCCTGTGGGACATCTATCCCGACGATGAAGAGTTCGTTCTTGGCGGGTCGAAAGTCCTGACGAAGGGAAGCCACATCACCATCGCATCCTACGGGGACATGGTCTTCCAGGCCCTGGAGGCGGCGAAACTGCTGGAAAAAAAGGGAATCCAGGCTGAGGTCATGGACATGTACTCGGTGAAACCCTTCGACGAAAAAACCCTTCTTCGCTCGATCAGAAAAACCGGCGCCCTTCTGGTTGTGGAAAACCACCAACGGCGGAATGGACTGGGCTATGCACTGGGAACATTCTGCCTGAAAAACAATCCCGTTCCTTTCGACAACCTGGGTCTGGACGACACTTTCGGTGAAAGTGGAGATTATTTCAAAGTCATCGACAAGTACGGAATCTCCGCCCGGGCCATCGCATCGGCGGCGGCGAAGCTGCTTAAAAAGAAAAAGGCCTGACAATCGATACGGCCCCACTCTCGGGGCCGGCAGGGTCCTTCCGGGCGGCGGACCCTCTCCGACCGGACCTTCCCAGGCAGGGAGGGGTTCCTCGCCGGGCGAGGGGGCCCGTCCGGCAGGGCGGGATCTCCCCGGGCGGGTCCTCCTGCCGGGAGAAGGGAGCCGGGGAAACGGCCCGGTCGCGGTCGAATCCAGGAAAAGAATGGACAGAATCGCCGCCATCGAGACCGGCGTCGCAATTTCTCGGCCCGCGGCAGCCTCAGGCCAATACCAGGAAAAGAAGGGGCAGGATCGCCGCGTAGGTCAGGGTGGTGGCCAGCCAGGCGGAGTTCGCCAGATCCACATCCAGGCCGTAGATGGTGGGGGGGACCACCGCCAGAAATCCCACCGGGGAAAAGGAGGCCGCCACCAGGGACTTGAATGGGACCCCCCCCATGACCCGGGGCAGCCCTGCGAGAAATCCCAGCAGCGACAGCACGGCGGGGATGAAAAGAAACTTGATTCCGTGGGCCAGGGCGATCTCACGCTTGTAGTTTTTCATTCGGCTCACCTTCAGGGTCAGTCCGATGGAAAGCCCGAAAAACGCGGTGATGACAGGAACCAGCACCGACGACAGCCCCGCCATGAAACCCGGCTTCGCCAGCGGCGAAAGCCGGAGAAGGAAGCCCGCCGCCACCGCCCCCAGGGGAAAGAGGACCACCGGCTTTTCCCCGAGGTTGCGGAACCCGAAACGGAATGACCCCGTCCCCCGGGTTCCCACCCACTGGGACAGGGGGAAGCCCACAATGTAGTAGAAGGACTGTTCCAGAAGGACGTAGAGCTGGATGGACACGAAGCCCAGGTCCCCGAACATCATGAAGGCCACGAAGGAGGCCAGGGCGCTGAGATTGGAGAACATCCCCACGGCGAAAAAAGCCCCTCCCCGGTGCGGGTTCATTCCCAGGGCCGACACCAGCGCCAGCGCGGCGGCCCCCCCCAGGCTCAGGGCCAGGATTCCGAAGAGAGGCAGAAGGGCGAGCCTGCCCTCCCCCAGGCTTATGCCCCAGAGAGAATTTATCGTCGCCAGGGGAAGGAGAAAAACCATGGCGAAAACGATAAGCCTCGAACTCGCCCGTCCCGCCGCGCCTCCCCGGCCCCGGCTTTCCAGCATTCTCCTGACCGCATAGCCCGCCAGGACGGAACCGAAACTCACCACCAGAATATAGGCTACCCGCATGGGTCTCATGATATGCCAAATAGCTTTTCTTGATAATGGCCATGTGCTATAGTTCCGGGGTATGAAAAGACTGATCACCACCTTTCTCGTGTCCCGATGGGAGCGGGCGGCGATGAGAGCCTTCGTCATGGGACGCTACGCGGAAGCGGAGGACAATTTCCGCCGCATCCGGGAAGCCCAGCCCGACAAGTTCGCCATCGGGCACAATCTGGGGCTGGTCTGCCTGGCCCAGGAAAGACATCAGGAAGCGGCGGATTATTTCCACGCGGAACTGGACAACTTCGGGGAGACCTACATGCGGGTCAAGGCCCTGGGGGACACCTATTATATCTGGGGAAAACGGGAAAAATGCATGGAGTTCTATTCCAGAACTCTGGAACTCTGCGAACACGAGGGAGACCGGAGACTTATCAGCCGCCGGATGGGCCTCTGCGCCGACCCGGCGACCTTCGCGGTGGCCATGGAAAGCCAGCGGCTCCTGAGGGAGGGCAACCGTCTGATGGCTGAAGGAGACCTGGACGGGTCCTGCGAAGCCTTCCGGAAGGCCGCCGAACTGGACGATTCCAATTTTCAGGCCTGGAACAATCTGGGGGCCCTGGAAATGAACCATAAGAAAAACATCCCCGCCTCGGCGGAATACTTCAAAAAAGCCGTGGCCTTCACCAGCCTTCAGGCCATCCACAACAATCTCAAACGAGCCGAAACCATGACCGCCCCGAAGGAGGAAAGGAATGTCAGAAAACGCAAGAAATGATCTATCCGAAATCTTCCGGGCCTCCCTGGACCGGGTGGACCCCTACAAAATGATCGGGGACCGGATGACCCTGAAGGGGAAGATCCTCAGCGTCCGGACCGACGAGGAGACCCTGGAGTGGGACCTCTCCCGATACCGGCAGGTCCTGGTCCTGGGAGCCGGGAAAGCCACCGCCAAGATGGCCCTGGCGGTGGAAGAGATCCTGGGAGACCGGATCACCCGGGGAGTCATCGCGGTGAAGCCCGGCCACACCGAAAACCTGAAACGCATCGAGATGATCATGGCGGGGCACCCCGTCCCCGACGCCGGCAGCGTCCAGGCGGGCTCCACCCTGGCGGCGCTCTGCCGGGAGGCGGACGAGAAAACCCTCATCCTGAACCTGATATCCGGCGGAGGCTCCGCCCTTCTGAGCTTCCCCTACGCCTGGCGGGACGGGGAAGGCTCCCACGAACTGACCCTGGAGGACAAGCAGGGAACCACCAGGGTCCTCCTGGCCTGCGGCGCCAACATCCAGGAGATCAACTGCATCCGCAAGCACCTGTCGGGCATCAAAGGGGGCAGGCTGGCCCAGCTGGCCTACCCCGCCGAATCGGTGAACCTGATCCTCTCCGATGTGGTGGGGGACCGGCTGGACTCCATCGCCTCGGGTCTGGCCGTCCCTGACGACACCACCTACCAGGAGGCCATGGGTCTGGTTCAAAAATTCGGCATCGCCCGGGAGCTTCCCCCCCCGGCCCTGAAAGTCCTCCAGATGGGAGCCGAGGGGAAGCTCCCGGAGACCCCCAAGCAGGGGGACCCCGTCTTCGGCAGGGTCAAGAACATCCTCATCGGCTCCAACTACGGGGCCCTTCTGGCGGCCCGGCGCCGGGCGGAGGAGCTGGGGTACAACACGGTGGTCCTCACCGCCGAGGTCACCGGGGAGGCCCGGGAGGCGGCGAAGTTCTACATCGGCATCGCCCGGGATGTGCTGAAGCACGAGCTGGCGGCGAAAAAGCCCGCCTGCATCATCGCCGGGGGCGAGACCACGGTGACCCTGAAGGGAAAGGGCAAGGGAGGGCGCAACCAGGAGATGGCCCTGTCCTTTCTGTCGGAGATCGAAGCCAACCCCGCGGGGTCTCGGGGAATCCACTTCCTCGCCGCCTCCACCGACGGCAACGACGGCCCCACCGACGCCGCCGGCGCCTTCGCAGATATGGAAATCCTCGACATCGGGAAAAAGGCGGGGCTGTCCATCCAGGACTACCTTGCCCGGAACGATTCATACCACTACTACGACCGGATCGGGTTCCTGCACAAAACCGGACCCACCAACACCAATGTCTGCGATGTGCAGATCACAATAATCCGGTGACGGAGGTCAGACGCGCCGGCCCCCGGGAGCTGGCGGTGATGTTCGGCTCTTTCTTCAAGATCGGCGCCTTCACCATCGGCGGGGGTTACGCCATGCTGCCCCTCATCGAACGGGAGTTCGTGGAGGTCCGGGGCTGGGTCACCGACGAGGAGATCGTGGATGTCTTCGCCATCGCCCAGTCCCTGCCGGGGGTCATCGCCATCAACACCTCCATCTTCATCGGTTACCGGGTCGCGGGGGTGGTGGGCGCCCTGACGGCCGCGGCGGGGATGATCCTCCCCTCCTTCTTCAGCATCCTGGCCATCGCCGCCCTTCTGGTCAACGTCCGGGACAATCTGTGGGTGCAGAAGGCCTTCGCCGGGGTCCGGGCGGGGGTGACGGCCATGATCCTTCTGGCGGGGATAAAACTGGGGAAGGCCATCCTCCGGAACCCGCCGGCCTGGGTCATCGCGGGGCTCTCTTTCCTCGCCCTGGTGGGTTTCGGCCTTCATGTGATTCCCATCATCCTCTCCGGAGGACTGGCGGGGCTGATTATTCAGGCCATCGGGAGGGCCCGGCGGGCATGATCCACCTGGAACTGGCCTGGACCTTTTTCACGATCGGACTCTTCAGCTTCGGCGGCGGCTACGCCATGGTGCCCCTGATGGAGCGGGAGATCGCCGCCCACGGCTGGCTGGCCGCCCGGGAGTTCGCCGACATCGTGGCCATCTCCCAGATGACTCCCGGCCCCATCGCCGTCAACGCCGCCACCTACATCGGTTTCCGGGTAGCGGGGGTCGCCGGCTCCGCCGCCGCCACCCTGGGGGTCTTTCTCCCTTCCCTGATCCTGGTTCTTCTGGTGGCCCGCTTTCTGCGGAAGTTCAAGGAGAGCCGCGGGGTGGAGGGGGTCCTGTCGGGGATCCGCCCCGCCACGGTGGGGCTCATCGCCTCGGCGGTGGTCTTTTTCAGCGGGATGTCCATCATCGGGCCCGCTGCGGCGGGAACAGGATTTGGCACCACGGGAGACGCCGCCGGAAGCGCTGCCCTGGCCGGCAGTGCCGAGGGCTTTTTCCGCCTCGACCCCGGATGGGTCCTGGGGCTTGGCTCCTGGGAGGTCCGGCTTTCGGCCCTGCTCATTTTTCTCGTGGTCCTGGTGGGGACCCGCAGGTTCGGCCTCAAACCCATCCCGGCGGTGATCCTGTCCGCCGCGCTGGGCCTGGCCCTTCCCTGATCAGTTTTTTTTACCGGGCGCGCCGATCCCTTATGCTCCGGGGCTGAGGAACCGCCGGAAGCCGATCGCCGGATTCCGCTCCCCCGGGATGCCGCCTGCCCGAAGACCGGGGCTTCATGACCGGCGAAGGCCGATTCGTCAGACCGCCCCCCGGGTGTTGACATACAGGGCGTAGAGGGAGCGGCTGGCCGCCATGAAGAGCCGGTTCCGCCGGGCGCCGCCGAAGCAGAGGTTGGCGCAGCGCTCGGGCAGGGCGATCCTGCCGATGGGCCTCCCGTCGGGGGTGAAGATCATGACCCCGTCCAGCTCGTCCGATCCCATTCCCCAGCCGCACCAGAGGTTGCCGTCCTCGTCGCAGCGGATACCGTCGGGGGTCCCGGGCCCCGCGTCGATGAGGGTCCGGCGGTTGGTGACCAGGGTCCCGCCGGAGTCCACGTCGAAGGCCAGGATCTTCCGGTTGGGCCTTCCCCGGGACTCCACCACATAGAGGGTCTTTTCGTCCGGGGAGAAGCAGAGCCCGTTGGGCCCGGCCACGCCTTCCACGATGACCGAAGCCTCCCCGGTGACCCCGTCCACCCGGAAGATGTACTGGGGAATTTCCGGCTCGGCCTTGAAGCCTTCGTAGTAACCCGCGATGCCGAAGGGCGGGTCGGTGAACCAGACGGACCCGTCGCTCTTTACGATGACATCGTTGGGGGAGTTCAGGCGCCTGTCCTCCCAGCGGTCCAGAATCACCGTGATGGACCCGTCATGCTCGGTGCGGGTGACCCGCCGGGTCCCGTGTTCACAGCTCACCAGCCGCCCCATCCGGTCCCGGGTGTTCCCGTTGGCGTAATTCGACGGTTTCCGGTAGGGGGAAACCATGCCGGTCTCCTCGTCCCAGCGGAGGATCCGGTCGTTGGGGATGTCGCTCCACAGGAGATAGCGGCCGTCGCCGAACCAGACCGGCCCCTCAGCCCAGCGGCAGCCGGTGTAGAGCCGCTCCACCCCCGCGGACTGGAGGCGATACTTCGAAAACCGTTCATCCAGGACCTGGACGGCCGGGTCCGGGTATCTCGGGGACTCCCTCCAGAGGCGGGCGCCCTTGTCATTATCCATAATGCGTTTCTCCTTCCCTTTGTCGGGGCGGACCGGTGGTCTCCGGCGTCCGGGCCCTCCAGCGGACAGGCCGCCGGCGGCCCGGCCCCCGGTGAAGCGCTTCCGCCGGAACAGGCGCCGCGGAAGCGGTCTCCGGCGAAGCAGTCTACAGCGCAGAGCCCCCGGCGTCTCCGGGGAAAATTGTAGAATCGATCCCGGAAACCGTCAAGAAAAAGGTTTTCCAGAGCGGTGAAATCGGATATTTTATTGACCCTTCCCGTCGTTCCGTCCTATGATTCTCCGCATTCAGCCGCAAGGAGGACGACATGCCCGGTGTTGATGGAGGATTGACCTTTCCCGCCGACGCCCTGAGGAAATGGGCGGAGACGGTTTTCCGGAAGGTGGGGGTTAACGCCGAGGACGCCCGGCTTCTCACCGATTCCCTGATCGAGGCGAACCTTCGGGGGGTGGACACCCACGGCGTCACCAGGATGATGACGGTCTATGTCAAACGCATTCAGACCCGGGTGGTCAATCCCGTTACCAGACTGGAAGTCCTCCGGGACCGGGCCTCCACGGCGCTGATCCACTGCCACAACAGCATCGGCCAGCCGGCCTCGGCCTTCGCCATGGAAACGGCCATAGCCAAGGCCAGGAACACCGGCGTCGCCTTCGTGCTGACCACCCACTCCAACCACTACGGGGCCGCCGCCTACTGGGCCATGAAGGCCCTGGATCACGGCATGATCGGCTTTTCCGCCACCAACGGCCCCGCCTCCATGGCGCCCACCGGAGGCCGGGACCTGATGCTGGGGACCAACCCCTTCGCCGTGGCCATCCCGGCGGGAAAGGAACCGGCCTTCGTGCTGGACCTGGCCACCACCGTGGTGGCCCGGGGCAGGATCATGCTTTACGCCAGGCAGGACAAGGCGCTGGAACCGGGCTGGGCCTTCGATGCCATGGGCCGGCCCACCACCGACCCCCACGAGGCTTTGAAGGGTCTCCTGGCCCCCATAGGAGGCTACAAGGGATACGGCATCGCCCTGGCCATCGACATGATCTCCGGCGTCCTCAGCGGGTCGAAATACGGCGCCCACTTCCCCGGCTTCCTGGCGGACAACATGACCGACCCCACCGATGTGGGAAGCATCTTCGCCGCCATCGACATCGACAGCTTCATGGATCTGGAGGACTTCGGCCGCTCCATGGACAAGGCCATGGGGGAAATCCGCAGCAGCCGGAAGGCCCAGGGCGCGGAGAGGATCTACATTCCCGGAGACATCGAACGGGAAACCCGGACCCGGAGGCTCCAGGAGGGCATCCCCATGCCGGAGCAGATCGTCCGGGACCTGACGGCCCTGGGGGAGGAGCTGGGGGTTCCGCTGCCGAGGGTATAGTCCCGAGGCCCTTTAGCCTTCATCCTTGGACTGCGTCTCTTCGGTCGCCGGAAGGTCCGTTGGCGGTCCCGCGGCCCCGGGGGCACAGATCACCGCCGAAGCCGCAGGATCTCCGACTCCGCCCCGGCGGCCCAGGCCCAGATCTCCGGCCAGGCCTCCAGGAGTTCCCCGCAGCGGGCCACATAATCCCGAAAGGCAGTCTCCCCCTTTCTCCCCAGGGGAAGAAACTCCCGGGGGCGGTAGGGTTCGGCGGAGAGCGCGGCCTTCCGGAGGGACCGGATATGGTTTTCCAGATCCGAGGTCCAGTAGCCGGCCGCTTCGGGGGCCTCCAGCCGGGCTTCCAGGATTTCCCGTCTTCGTCTCTCCGATTCCATGAGCAGCCCCGTGATCAGCTCCCGCCAATTCCTTTTTGAAATTGCCGGACAGGAGGAAAGTCCCCTCCCCAGCCCCGCGAGGATTTCCCCGGGCTCATCCTCCGGGAGGCGATCATAAATAAAATGGAGGAGGTGCAGCATAACCTTGCCGGCTCCGACGGTGAAATCCTCGTAGTCCGCCGGGGTGAAGGGCCGGCGGGAGTCCCTATGATGCTCCACCGCCAGGGGAAGGTGACAGACAGGTGAACGGGGGTGACAGCAGCGGACCAGAAAGGCCCAGACGCCGTCCTCGTTCCGTATGCCGGGGAAAAAAGGGGGAAGGATGTCCCGGGCGTCGAAGCCGAAAAGAGTGGTGACAAAGAAATGGCGCTCCGTGAGGAGGAGGTTGGGCGACAGGAGAAGGGAGTCAGGGTTTTCCCGGGCCGCCCGGTACCCCTCCTCGTCTTCCCAGGCCAGAGTCTGAAGCTCCGGTTCCACATCGAAAATGCCGTGGGGCGAGCCGAACCAGCGGCCCCCATGGATCCCCCCCATGGCGATTTTTACCGGTCCGAACCTTTTTGGTCCGGACCTTTTAGGCTCGTGCCTCTTGAGCTCGGACCGAAAATGCCCGGGCCCAAGAGGCTCGGGCAGGCCGTCCCCGGGCCCCCCGTCGTCGAAAGACCGTCCCAGCACAGCCTCGAAGGACTCGAAGGGGTCGCCGGCGAAGGCTTCTGTCATCGCCGCTACCCTGCCGGGGGCGGCGGGGAGAAAGACCGGCAGGTCCCGGCCGCCGGGGCCCAGCCCGCCTCCCGGGGCCAGGCGGCCCGCGATCCCGGGCTTGAAACACCGGAAAGAGAAGACCGCATCGTCGTCGACGGAGACGGCCTTTTCGCCGATGGAAAAAAGGAGGGTCCCGTTGCGGTTGGAGCCGGGCCCCCCGGCGGGAAGGCCGCCCTCAGGACCCCCGAGGCCGAACCGCAGGGCCGCCGCGAGGGCCGCCGACTCCGGGGGGAGGGACCCGGGAAGGGACTCCCGCTCCCTCCGGGAAACCAGCCGGACAGGCACCCCTGTCGCGGCGGCGGCCTTTTCGGCGGCCGCGGCGTTGGCCCGCTGGAAGGCCGGTTCGGGACTGTCGTCGAAGACCAGTATGCCCTGCCTTTCGGCCTGGGCCTCCGGAACCAGGGCACTGCCGGCCCGGGACACCCGCTGCCGGGCCGCCAAGGCCCGGGCCCAGGAAAAAAGCGCCCCGGACAGAAGCTCCGGGCGCCGATGCGTTATGATCCTCAGGGGGAGCATGCCTTCTTTACCGGGCGACAGCCGGTGAGAACTCAGGAGTCAAACATGGTGAGTTCGATGTCCACCGCCGCATTCCCCCCGGAAATGATGTCGAAAGGCGGTGAAATTCCCGCGTATTGCCGTGCAGTATACACTCCAGAAGGATCGCGATGAAACAATTCAATGACGAGCCGATATTTCCTCCCCGGAAGGATCCCTTCGATTTGAAATGCACCGGTTTCTCCGGAGGATGGGGGTGCTGTTTCCTTTTCTTCGACAGGAAACTCCTCATAGGACTTTCCGCCCATGGGCACCGCCGATTGAGTGGCGACCACCCTAAAATATAATGGGAAATTGTTTTTATCGTGTACCAGTTGAACGGAGCCGTCGTGGTACAGGCTCACCCGAAAAAGGGTCCCGTCGTAGTCTCCGGACGGGAGTCCCTTTATGCCGATCTGAATGCCCGGAGCCTCCCCCACGGGTCCGCCGGGGTCCATGTAACATCCCGCCAGAAAGACACAGAATACGGCAACGATCAAAAATATCCATTTTCTTTTCATCACGACCTCCATTACGGCGAGCCGTATATCCATCGCAGCGTCACCGACCCCGGCGTCAGGTCCGGGACCCTCCGGAATCCGGCGGCCGCCTCGTCCAGCTGGCTCGTCCCCACGGGGACGGCCAGGGCCTTCTCCATGGCCTCCGCCCCGGAGGGGGGAGCGGAAAAGCCGTCGGTGGCGCTGCGCTCCCCCGCCGCCACCCTGACCGTCCGATTGTGGGCGTTGGCCAGGGCCACGGCGCCGGATCGGACCCGAAGGTTGACCCCGTCGAAATCGAAGCCCGTCCCCCGGACCGCGGCGGTGGACACGGGGCTGCGGATCTGAAAATCGTGCCGCAGCCCCTCCTCGGCCTGGATCTCCGCCCGGACCTTCCCCACCCGGAGATGGAGTCGGGTTTCCTGAACCCCCTCCTTCCGGGCGAATTCCTCCAGCCGCATCCGGGTGAGCTGTTTCACCACCATGGTCGAAGACCCCAGCCCCAGGACCGCCTCGGATCGGAAGCTGGTGGAAATCGTCGCCCCTAAGGGAAGCCTTTCCCCGGTTTTCACCGGCCGCCAGGGTTGCCCCTCGGCCTGCACCTCCACCTTGCCGGTGATTTCCCGAACCAGGGCCGATTCCTGGGCGAAAGCCGCTGCCGCCGTCGACAGCAGCGCCGCGGCGATCAGAACGCCGATGGCCTTGTTCATCATTTCCCCCTTCCTACAAACCGATGGAAAAATCCAGCCGGACCAGGCCCCGATAATCTCCCCCCTCGGGAGCCCACAGCCCCGCCGTCAGCGAGGCGCCGAAATCCGCGGAGGGCCGGAAAATCAGGCCCCCCTCCAGTTCCTGCCCCAGAAAGGCCCTCCGGGACGTGAAATACAGCCTCCCCGCCGCGGAAAAAGCCAGGTTCCGGAGAGCCGGGGAAAACCGCCGGTTCCACGGACGGATGGAGTAATCCAGGGACAGACGCAGAAGGTCCGCCGGGGCCGGGTTGTTGACCAGCCCCAGGGTGGGTGTCGACAGGGTGAAGAAATCTTCCCCCGCGTAGAGGAACTCCGCGGCGGCCCGGGATCCGTAAAAGTCTTCGTCGAACCATCGGAGGGCTCCCCGGGCCATGAGACCCTGAAAATTCTCCGACAGATTGAAGGCCCCCGTCACCGACAGGTCGTGGTAGAACCCGTTCCAGGCCGCGCCGTCCCACCGCAGGGTGGTGTGGAAGCTGTCCAGGGTCCCCCCCGAGCCGGAGCGCCGGTCCTGCTGCGCCAGGGCTTCCACGGAGAGCTTCTGCCGGGGGATTATCTCCGGAAACCGCACCGTAAGGATTTCAAAGAGCCTCCTGGGGGCGAAATGAACGCCGTCATCCGCGTCATCCATCCAATCCGCCGCGCTCATGTTGATATCGGATTCCGGCTTCAGGTGAAGCCCCGTGTAGCCCGCCCCGACGGAGAACCGGAACACCGAGTAGTCCAGCTCGGCGAATGCGCCGTCGGCCCCGTGATCCAGGACGATGCCGGTGAGATCGAAGAACCGGAAACGCCCCAGGGCCAGGTCCAGGACCCCTCCCCCGGCGGTGTCGGGCCAGCTCATCTCGAACTCGAGAAGGTCCGGCTCCGCCAGAAAAGCCATCTTGTTGGTATAGAGGTAGTACAGGTTAAAAAGGAGCCGATAGCGGGCGCCCCCGGCGCCGGACCAGAACTGTTCCCCCCAGAGAGAGACCTTGTCCCGCTGGAGTTCCGGATCGGTTTCGGGGGAATCGCCCCATTCCAGGGTGCTGGAATTGTCGAGGGAAAGCCCATAATCGAAGGCGAAAAGAGGCCCCGCAGCGAGAAGCGCCAGAAGAAGGGCGGCGAGACACGATATCCGCCGGTTCATGATCTATCCTCCTTCTCCTCCAGAGCCCGACCCAGGATGCGCAGGGCCCTCTCCCCGGAGAGCCTGTCTCCGGGATGGACCCGTTCCTGGATTATTCCCAGAAACTTCAGGTCCCGGAAGGAGTACCGCGGCCCGGGAAAGAGGGTGGAGAAAAATCCCCGGGGCAGTCCCAGTTCGTTCTGCAGCACGAAGGCGTATTCCCCGACGGTGGGCTTTTCCCCGATCCGGGCGAATCTGTCCCTCATCCTCTCCATCGCCTCCCTCCGGGAAGCCGGCTCTTCCCCGGCGACGCAGAGGATGAGGTAGGCGGCGCTTTCGGCGCTGATTTCGTTTTCCGCCAGGATCTCATCGATGATCCCGCCGGATTGGGCGGAAAGCAGGGAAGAAACGAAAAGGCAGGCTGCCGCCGCCATCAGCGGAATTTTTTTCATGGCCCTTCCTTTCAGGTTTTTTGGCGGCGTCCACCGGGAATACCGAGACTCCCGGACCACCCCCTCACAAGTATAACACACGGGCCGCAATTCTGCGGCGTTTATTCGGTTTTCGGCTTCTTCCGCGGCCTGGCTGCGGGCTTTTCCGCCGGTTCCGCCAAAGCGTCCAGGCGCACCGCCGTGGTAAACGCCTGCTGTCCCTCGAAGTCCGACTCGATGGAAAAGAGAGAGGAAAATTTCGCGTTCAAGGCGGCCCTGACCCGGGAGGAGACCGTCACCTTCCCCGGATCGGTGCCGGCCTTTTCCAGGTGGGCGGCGTAATTGATGACATCGGACACGATTTTTCCCGTATCGCTGTTGAACTTCACCTTGCCGCAGTCCATGGCCAGCCGCAGGGAAAAATTCTCCGGAAGAGGGTAATCCTGGGAAAGCTGGAACACCATCAGGGACCTCTGGATGTCCAGGGCGCACAGGACCGCCCGGGTCTGATGGTCCTTGAAGGTGAAGGCGATGATTCCCCCGTCTCCGGCCCAGTTCCAGACCCGCCCGTCGTAGTGGCTCAGAAGATGATCCAGAAAGACCTGAAACTTGAAATACAGTTTTTCCATCACCTTCATGCCGTATTTTTTGACCAGCTCGGAGTTGCGCACCACATCCACGCTCATGATGGTCACATCGTAGGCCTTGTCGTCCCTCAGGGCCCCCCAGTTGAGGGGGTTCTGCAGCTTTTTTCCGGACTCCACGATCTTGCCCGTCTGGAAATCATAGTATTTGCCGAACCTGCCGAGTCCGGCCAGAAAGGTCTCCAGCCCCTTCAGCTCCGTCTGCCGGTTCATGAAGGTTTTTCCATCCAAACCCACCACGAATTGAAGGAGCCGGGTGAATCCGCATTTCCGATCGTCCCCCAGGTGGTCCAGCAGAATGAGCGCGGCCTTTCGGGAGGACACGGTGACATGCCGCTCGGTCCCGGACAGCCGGTGATGGTCGTACTTATTGTCGAAAAACCTGCCGATCTCGTTTATCTCCACCGGGTTGAAGCTGGAGGCGAGAAGCTCGATAAACTCGTTTTTCAGCGTGTCGTTTTCCATGGGAAAAAGAGTATCATGATTGCCCGTTTCCGACAATTGATACCTGGTTTATCCAATCCCGTCCGTCCGGCGTTACGGCGGAATCGGCGCGGATCGCCGGGTCAACCCAGAACCGCCAGCCCCCGGCTCCTCAGATAATCCTTCAGTTCCCCGATCCGGATGGTCCTGAAATGAAAGACCGACGCGGCCAGCAGTATCTGCGCCCCTCCCTTCACCACGCCGTCGTAGAAATGCTCCAGTTCCCCCGCGCCGCCGGAGGCCACCACCGGAATCCCCACCGCGTCCGCTATGGCCCGGGTGAACTCCAGGTCGTAGCCCGCCCGGGTGCCGTCCCCGTCCATGCTGGTGGGAAGGATGCAGCCCGCCCCCCGTTCTTCACATTCCCGGGCCCAGGCCAGGGCGTCCTTCCCCGCGGGCTTGGTGCCGCCGGATACGACGAGTTCGAAACCCGAGGGCAGGGCCGGATTCCTTCGGGCGTCCACCGCCACGGTGATCCGCCGGGAGCCGAACTCCCGGGCCGCCTCATCGATCAGCTTCGGCCGGGCCACGGCGGCGCTGTTCATCGAAACCTTGGACGCCCCGGCCGCCAGGGTCAGCCGGATGTCCTCCAGGCTTCCGATCCCCCCCCCTACGGTCAGGGGGATGGACAGGACCCCGGCCACCGCCCGGACCCATTCCAGCCGGGTGGGCCTGTTCTCCAGCGTGGCGGCGATGTCCAGCATGGCCAGTTCGTCCGCCCCCTCCTCCTGGTAGAACCGGGCGCTTTCCACCGGGTCCCCGGCGTCCTTCACGCCGACGAAATGGACCCCCTTCACCACCCGGCCGTCCTTCATGTCCAGACAGGGCATGATGATGACAGGTTTCATAAAGGTCTCGGCCTCAGGTGTTTCACCCTTCCATAGGGGACAAAGCCCAGTCCCGCATAGACCCCCTCTCCCATGGGAGAGGACAGGAGGACCACCCGCTCCGCCCACCGGGAGAAGGCCCTCTCTGCGGCGAAGGCGGTGAGGCGGGCGCCGTGGCCTTTTTTCCGGTGTTCCGGGTGGGTGGATACCAGATGGATCCCCGCCGTCTCCCCCCGCTCAAATAGAAGGATGGTGGAGACCATCAGGCTTCCATCGTAGAGGCCCCAGAGGCTCATCTCCGGAGCGGCCATCAGATTCCGGTACTGGACCAGGTCCCTCTTTCGGTCGAATGACAGGTCCAGACAGGCGATCCATTTTTTTAGGTCCTCATCCCCATCCACCCGGCGGATTCCGGAATACTCCCCGTCGGGAAGCCGCAGGCCCGAACGGTCCAGAACCATGCCGGTCTGGGCGTAAAAGACCTCGTAGCCCGCTTTGATGAGGGGTTCCTCCAGGGCCTCAGTCTCCCCGCCGTGGCGGAGAAAGATGTTTCCCGGGATCTCCCCTTTCCGGGCCCGCAGGATCATCTCCCTCGCCAGATCCGCCGCGGCGGCCGTGGCGTAAAGATCCTTCCCGTCCCCCGCTCCATGGGCGGACTGAAAATCGAAGACCTTGTCGTACCAGCTCATAAGGCTTCCCCGGGTGAAGGAGAAGCTCTTCTCCCGCTCCAGGGAGCCTCCCGAGACCCGGGCGGCGGCCACGCAGAGGGCGATGAAATCATCTTCGGGTTTTCGTTGCAGCTGATCCATGCTCATCTTGTTCATGACTCACCCGCAGAGTAGCACGGGCCCGCCCTCAGGTAAAGGCGGCGCCGGGAAAGGTCCACTCCGGACGGACCCTCCGGCGTCTTTCACGAAGGCCGGGCAGAGAACTCCTAGGCCAGATTCTCCACCAGCTGGATCCTCAGCCCGTCGGGATCCCGGATGTACGAGAAGCGGATCTGCGGGTTGGGCTGGATAGGGCCGGCCTCCACCTGTATGCCCCGGGCCGTCAGAAGCTCCTGGAAATCTTCCAGGGTCCGGGGAACCACAAAGCCCAGAGAGATGTCGTTTCCGAAGCGGGACTGTCCCCCGGGGTTCCCGGCGATGAGCTCCACCTGGGTCTCCCCCTCCCCGAGAAAAGCGATCTCCCGTCCCTCCCCGGCGGCGAAACGCCGCTTCACCGGAAGGCCCAGAAGATCCCGATAGAAGGCCAGGGAGGCCTCCAGATCCCGCACATTGATGGTGGTCCAGCAGTATGTCATTCTTCATCCTCCGTATTGATGATGTTTTTTCCCCCAGATGAGCCTGATGATATTCCCCCCGCGCACGGGGATACTATAATTCATCGGCAGCGAAAATACTAATGTTCTGGGCGGAGAAAGCGCTGCATGATATCCCGGAAACCGAAGCTTTTCTCTTGACTCGGGTTCACATTATCATTATAGTTAGTTAGACAAACTAACTATAATCGAAGAACAGGAGGAAGCCCTCGTGACCGCCGCTGAAGATCGTTTTCTCCAGATTCTGGTCCGACTCCGGGGACTTGCCTTCGGCGGGAATCCCCTGCAGGGGCAAGGTCTGTCCCTGTCCCAGGCGGTCCTTCTGGACTGGGTGGCCGCCCACCCGGGCTCGGGCATCAAGGAGATCGCAGCGGGACTGGAACTGACCGCCCCCACCATCAGCGTCGCTGTAGGCCAGCTTGTGGAAATGGGTCTGTTGGAGCGCTCACCCGATCCGGCGGACCGGCGGGGGGTGCGGATCGTCCTTTCGCCCGGAGGAGAGTCCCTGCAGAACCAGATTCGGGAATTCCGTCGCCGCAAGGCAAGGCGCCTGCTCCGGAACCTGTCCCGGGAAGAAAAGGAAGGACTCATCAGCCTGCTGGAACGGGCCATCCACGGCGGACAGTGAAAGGATTCACACAAAAGGATACCACCGGTCTTTTCTAATAAAGGAGGAACTCATGAACAAGCAAGCGGTCTTCGCCCTGATGACTTTTCTGCACGATCTATTCAGCGCCGTCTGGATAGGCGGCCTCATCGTCCTTACGGCGGTGGTTCTGCCGGGGCTTCGACGGGCCCTGGGCATGGGTCCGCAGCTCAAAAAGGCGGCGACTCTCATCCAGAAACGCCTCAGCGTGGCGGTATACATCAGCATGGCCGGCCTCTGGGCCACCGGAGTCCTGCTGGCCCGCCGCTCCGGAGCCTTCCGGGGCTTTCTTTCCTTCGACGGCCCCTACTCCGCCTGCATGTCCATCAAACACATACTGGTGATCGCCATGGTGATCATCGGCCTCTACCGCAGCACAGCTCTGATACGCCGTGACACACCCCTCACAAAGGGACAGGAAAAACTGGCCATGGGGCTTCTCCTTGTCAACACGGCGCTGGGAGTCCTGGTGCTTCTGCTGAGCGGCGTGTCCGCGTCTCTGGCCTCCGTCCCTCCGGTTCAGGGAGGATAGCCTCTCCTCTTCTCCCCGGGGAGGGGGGCGGAAGACTGTTTTTACTCTCCCGCCCCCGGGACGGGAACCGTTTCGGGGGGTCCCCCTCGGCGCTCGAGCCAGAGCCGCCGGATCAGGACGGTCTTGACCGGGTCGTTTATCCCCAGGGAGAAGAACAGGGCCCCGACGAAAACGAAAAGCACCTGCCCGGGAGGGAGGGGCGGAAGGGCGCCGAGCCCGAGAACGCCCACCGCCGCACCGGCCAGAGCGGAACCCAACAAGGCCGTGGTCAGCGCCCGCCCCGGCCGGGAACTCCAGAAAGGGAGACGTTCCCGTATCGAAACGATGGAGAAGAGGGCGAAAAAGTGGAGCATCAGAAACGAAAAGGTATGGAGCCTGTTTCCCTCCAGATCGAAGACTCGCAGACCCAGGGCCAGGAGCCCCAGGGTTTCCCCCATCATCAGCAGGCCCAGGATCACCGCCGCCGTCACCAGGGGCTGTATCCGCCAGGTCTCGGGACTCCGGGAGGGCCGGACCGGGTCCGCCGACAGGGCGATCTTGACGAAATCGGTTATGAACACCAGCAGCATCATCCCCAGGGCTGAGATGACGAAACGTCCGGTGACGAGGTAGGAGATCACCACGAAGCCCGCCTTCAGGATGGTGCGGCTCACCTTGTTGATGACCCAGGTGAGGATCCTCTGATAGACCGAACGGCCCACCGTCACCAGGTCCAGGATCCCCGACAGCCCTTCCGCTGTGAGGACCACCCCGGCCGCCCCCTTGGCCACATCGGTGGCGCCGGTCACGGCGATGCCCACCTCCGCCTGGGCCAGCGCCGGGGCGTCGTTGACGCCGTCCCCGGTCATGCCCACCATGTGCCCCGCGGCCTGCAGCCCCCGGACCACCAGCAGCTTGTCCTCGGGAAACACTTCGGCGAACCCCCCGGAGCGGGATACGATCTCCGCCGCGGAGGAGCCTCCGTCATTTCCTGCGGCATGAAGGTCCGGGGCGCGGACGATGCTCCCCAGGCCCAGTTCCCGGGCCGTCTCCCGGGCCACCGGAAGACCGTCGCCGGTGAGCATCTTGACCTGGACCCCCAGGGACCGGAGTTCTCCGATGAGACGGTGCGATTCGGGGCGGGGGGCGTCCCTCAGGAAGACGAGACCCAGGAAATGCGGCGGTCCGCCGTCGGGTCCCCGTCCCACCGCCAGCACCCGCGCCCCCTTTTCCGCCTCCCCGACGGCCCGGGCCTCCATCTCCGCCACCTTCTCATCCGGGAGTCCCGCCATCTCGGCCAGGGTCCGCAGGGCCCCCTTGACCACCCGAACCCTCCCTCCTTCGGTTTCCACCACCGCCTCGGTCC